>NZ_FRAJ01000001.1 GCF_900142285.1 Caminicella sporogenes DSM 14501
GTCCAAGCCCGTAGGGAGTCACTGTAGGCAAATCCGCAGTGGCAATCCTGAAAGGTGATGGGGAGCAAAATTTTGCGAACTTGCTGATTCCACACTGACAAGAAAAGCCTCTACCGAGATAATAGGTGCCCGTACCGCAAACCGACACAGGTAGGCGAGGAGAGAATCCTAAGGCGAGCGAGAGAACTGCTGTTAAGGAACTCGGCAAAATGACCCCGTAACTTCGGGAGAAGGGGTGCCACGGTAGGGTTAAAAGCCCGAGGTGGCCGCAGAGAATAGGCCCAAGCGACTGTTTACCAAAAACACAGGTCTCTGCTAAATCGAAAGATGAAGTATAGGGGCTGACGCCTGCCCGGTGCTGGAAGGTTAAGGTGAGTAGTTAGCGAAAGCGAAGCTGCAAGCCGAAGCCCCAGTAAACGGCGGCCGTAACTATAACGGTCCTAAGGTAGCGAAATTCCTTGTCGGGTAAGTTCCGACCCGCACGAAAGGCGTAACGATTTGGGCACTGTCTCAACAGCAGGCTCGGTGAAATTGTAGT
>NZ_FRAJ01000002.1 GCF_900142285.1 Caminicella sporogenes DSM 14501
AAGATTAAAGCTTAGCGGCGGACGGGTGAGTAACGCGTGGGCAACCTGCCCTGTGCAGGGGGATAACACATCGAAAGGTGTGCTAATACCCCATAAGACTACGATGTCGCATGGCATAGTAGTAAAAGCTGAGGCGGCACAGGATGGGCCCGCGTCTGATTAGCTAGTTGGTAGGGTAACGGCCTACCAAGGCAACGATCAGTAGCCGACCTGAGAGGGTGAACGGCCACACTGGAACTGAGACACGGTCCAGACTCCTACGGGAGGCAGCAGTGGGGAATATTGCACAATGGGGGAAACCCTGATGCAGCAACGCCGCGTGAGCGAAGAAGGCCTTCGGGTCGTAAAGCTCTGTCCTAAGGGAAGAAAGATGACGGTACCTTAGGAGGAAGCCCCGGCTAACTACGTGCCAGCAGCCGCGGTAAAACGTAGGGGGCGAGCGTTATCCGGAATGACTGGGCGTAAAGGGTGTGTAGGCGGCCGGTAAAGTCTGGGGTGAAAGGCTACGGCTTAACCGTAGTAAGCCTTGGAAACTTATCGGCTTGAGTGCAGGAGAGGAGAGCGGAATTCCTAGTGTAGCGGTGAAATGCGTAGATATTAGGAGGAACACCAGTGGCGAAGGCGGCTCTCTGGACTGCAACTGACGCTGAGGCACGAAAGCGTGGGGAGCGAACAGGATTAGATACCCTGGTAGTCCACGCCGTAAACGATGAGTGCTAGGTGTTGGAGGTTCATACCTTCAGTGCCGCAGTTAACGCATTAAGCACTCCGCCTGGGGAGTACGGTCGCAAGACTGAAACTCAAAGGAATTGACGGGGACCCGCACAAGCAGCGGAGCATGTGGTTTAATTCGAAGCAACGCGAAGAACCTTACCAGGACTTGACATCCCTGTGACAGCTTCTTAATCGAAGCCTTCCCTTCGGGGACACAGGAGACAGGTGGTGCATGGTTGTCGTCAGCTCGTGTCGTGAGATGTTGGGTTAAGTCCCGCAACGAGCGCAACCCTTGTCTTTAGTTGCCAGCACTTAGGGTGGGCACTCTAAAGAGACTGCCGGTGATAAACCGGAGGAAGGTGGGGATGACGTCAAATCATCATGCCCCTTATGTTCTGGGCTACACACGTGCTACAATGGCTGGTACAAAGGGAAGCGAAGGAGTAATCCGGAGCGAATCCCAAAAAGCCAGTCCCAGTTCGGATTGTGGGCTGCAACTCGCCCACATGAAGCCGGAGTTGCTAGTAATCGCGAATCAGAATGTCGCGGTGAATACGTTCCCGGGTCTTGTACACACCGCCCGTCACACCATGGGAGCCCATGGCACCCGAAGTCAGTGAGTCAACCGTAAAGGAGACAGCTGCCGAAGGTGAAATGGGTGACTGGGGTGAAGTCGTAACAAGGTAGCCGTATCGGAAGGTGCGGCTGGATCACCTCCTTTCTAAGGAG
>NZ_FRAJ01000003.1:300000-418326 GCF_900142285.1 Caminicella sporogenes DSM 14501
GGATTAGCAGGTTCAATATTTATTTTTTTTCCTTTTATTTGATTATTTTTCATACACATTAATACTTCTCTTGCATATTCCCTTGGAACTTCTACAAAAGTATATTTATCATATATATCAATACTTCCTATCAATTTCCCTGAAAGGCTTGTTTCCCCTGCAATAGCCCCCACTATATCTTTTGCTCTTATATTTTGTTTTCTTCCCACATTTATAAATAATCTCACCATTCCCGGCTCTGCACCTGTATTTTCAAAATCATTTTCAAATTCTACTTCTTCTTTATTTTCCTTATCGATTGCCATTTTAAATAAAGCCGCTGCTATATCAATAGAAGTATAATCTTCCTCAAGCAATCTTTCAACTAATCCCACATATTTTCTCAAATGTCCTTCTTCTATAATATTTTTTACTTTTTCTAAAAATATACTCATTTTTATTTCTTCTACATCGCTGATAGTAGGAATATCTTTCCTTAATATTTTTGTCTTTGTATATCTCTGTATTTCTTTTAATCTATATATTTCTTTTCCTACTACAAACGTAAAAGCACGACCTGTTCTTCCTGCACGACCTGTTCTTCCAATCCTATGCACATAATATTCTTCATCTCGTGGTATATCAAAATTAAATACAGCTTCTACATCATCAATATCTATTCCTCTAGCAGCAACATCAGTTGCAACTAAAATTTCTATACTGCCATTTCTAAATTTATCCATAACTCTATCTCTTTGAGATTGCTTCATATCCCCATGAAGCCCATCAGCAAAATATCCTCTAGCTTGAAGTTTTGTAACTAATTCATCTACTTTCTTTTTCGTATTACAAAACACTACTGACAACTTAGGATTATTTATATCAATCAATCGGCATAAAAGTTCTAATTTATTTTTTTCTTTCACTTCAAAATAAACTTGTTCAATATTTGGTACTGTTAATTCTTTATGAACAACTTTTACCAATTTAGGTTTTTTCTGATATTTCTTTGTCAAATCTAAAATAGATTTAGGCATAGTAGCTGAAAATAAAATTGTCTGTCTTTTACCTTCTATTCCTTTTAAAATCGTTTCTATATCATCTCTAAACCCCATATCTAACATCACATCTGCTTCATCTAAAACCACCATTTTTACACAATCCATCTTTAAAGTACCCCTACGCATATGATCCATAACACGTCCGGGAGTACCTATAGCAATTTGTACGCCTTTTTTAAGGGCTTTTATTTGCCTTTCAATTGGCTGTCCACCATATACCGGTAAAATTTTGACACTTTGTTTATACTTTGAAAGTTTTCTCAACTCTTCAGCAACTTGAATGGCTAATTCTCTTGTAGGACATAAAATAAGCACCTGCAGTTTCTTATTCTTCGAATCTATCATTTCTAAAGCAGGTATCCCAAATGCTGCAGTTTTTCCTGTACCTGTCTGTGCCTGTCCTATTACATCTTCTCCTGCTAAAATATATGGAATAGCTTGCATCTGAATTGGAGTAGGCTCCTCAAATCCCATATCTGCAATAGCTTTTTTTATCTCCTGCGATAAATCCAAATCTTCAAATTTCTTTTTCTTCATATTTTTTCACTTTCCTTTCACTTCTTTAAGTTTTCACTTTTATTTTTTACATGTATTTTAAAGGTCATTCCTATTTTATTTTTATAAGTTGCAAATTTCATATTATAAGTTTTGAAATTATCCTATATAAGCTTTAAAAAACAATCTAAATTCAAAATTTTAACTGAAAATAACTTGCGATTTACTCTCTTAATTGAAACAACTTATATATTGAACATTAAAATTTTTTAAAATAGTTAAACTCTTTTTTATTAAAATAAAAAACCTCTAGCAAGAGTAAAAATGCTAGAGGCAAACTTTCATTCTTACATGCTCTGCCTATTATATCAGAAAAAAAGCAATATGTCTAATAATCAAAAGTTATTTTATTCATCTTTCGGCCTATTTTATTTTTTCCATCATATATTTTTATATAAGATAATTAAATTCAAAGTTAAATTTTATTTATATCTTTATGAAAGGAATGATTAAAAATGAAAAAAATTATCATCTATTTTATAATACTCTTAATACTTACAACCAGCCTTTTAATAAAATACAATGAAAACAGCATAATTCAAGTTGTTGCATATTCATTAGTCAGCAGTATTGAACCTACTATTACAAATAAACTATTAAAAAATTATAATTCTAATAATCCAGATGTCAAAAAAAAAGCAGAAAACACAATCAAAGAAATATGTTTAAACAGTCTCAAATATGAAAATTGGAAAAAATATATCGACTACATAGATTTAAATATATACTTTTCAAATATCATTCCCAATGACAAAAAAGAACTCATAATTAATCTCAACTTATCAAAAGATAGAGCTGTTATTTGTATATTTACTGAAAATAACGGTAACTACATATTTTATGATAAAATAGAAAATCTACTTCCAATAGAAAATATCAAATTTATAAAAATTCCAAACAAAAATTACAACTTCTTAATTACGTATCAAATAGCTGATGAACGATTAGGTGCATATTATTATGAAAAATTTATTGAAATTTACATGTATAAAAATAAATATTTCAAAAAACTTTGGAAAGAAACTTTATTTTCTGAAGAAATTTTTAGAAGCAACTTAATTGATAAAAACGCTAAAGCTGATGAATGGACTAAAAACATTATTAAAAACAATATAGACTTTATAAAAAATTCAACACTTGAAATAATCGTTTCTGGAATTAAAAAAACTTTTAAAGCTCAAAACAAAAATTCAATACCACCTGCTAATCAATTTAAATTAGTTGATACTGACACATATAAAAATAAATATTATTGGAATCAAGAATTTGAAAACTTCAGCATCTTTAAAGATGTAGTTTTATTTCATAATAAACCCGTTATTGTTATAAAAGACAGTAACTTCAGAGGGCAAACTGTTCATACTTTCTTCAAAAATAAATATAAAATTCTAACTATTTCTGATAAAATAATATACATAAATAAAAGCGATATACATTTAAACATTGATTAAAGTCAAAATTTAAAATACAAGGAGATGATTTGATATGTCAAAAAAACTTTTCTATAAAAATCCATATATAAAAGAATTTACAGCAAATATTAACCACATAATTGAAAAAAAAGAAGAATTTCATGTCGAATTAAATCAAACTGCGTTTTTCCCAGAAGGTGGCGGTCAACCATCTGATAAAGGATATATAGATGATATTCCAGTTTCCCATGTATATGAAAAAGATAACAAAATCTATCATGTGTTAAATAGATTACCTTCAAAATTAGAAAATGTAAAATGCATAATCGACTGGCAAACTAGATTTGACCATATGCAACAGCATCTAGGTCAGCATATTTTATCTTCAGCGTTTGAAAAACTACATGATGTTCAAACTATAGGATTTCATTTAGGCTCTGAATATGTAACTATAGATATAGATAAACAACTTTCTAAAAATGATATTAAAAAAGTTGAATATTTTGCAAATCAAATAGTTTTTAATGACCTTCCTGTTTCAGCTATTTATCCTTCTAACGATGAATTAAATAAATTACCTTTAAGAAAAAAACCTTCTGTAACAGAAAATATAAGAATTGTAAAAATTGATGACTTTGATTTTTCACCATGTTGTGGTACTCATCCAAATAGAACTGGAGAAGTTGGTTTAATAAAAATTAGAAAATTTGAAAATTATAAAGGTGGTTTAAGAATAGAATTTGTATGTGGAAATCGTGCATTAAAAGATTATTATTTAAAAAATGAAATAACAAATACAATTTCTTCTCTACTTTCCGTAAAAGATATAGAAATTATTGAAGCTGCAAATAAAATTATCGAAGAAAATACTAAACTAAAAAAAGAATTAAAAGATATAAAAGAAAAACTATTAAATTTTGAAGCTGTAGACTTTTATAAAAAATCCAGTATCATTAATGACATAAGAATAATAAAATATATATTTGAAAAAAGAAATTTCAATGAAGTTAAAACTCTATCTAATATACTATCAAATAATCCAAAAACTATTGTCTTATTTGGAATAAGTAATACAGATAAAGCCCAATTAATATATAGTCGTTCAAAAGACTTAGATAAAATAAATATAAGCGAAATATTAAAAAGCTCACTAAATTTAATAGACGGAAAAGGCGGTGGCAGTCAATTTGCTGCTCAAGGTGGCGGTAAACTTTCAAATAATATTAATGCCGCATTAAATCATGGATATAACAAAATAATTGAAATTTTAAAAAGTCTCTAATTTTTTAGAGGCTTTTTTATAATTTTAATAAACTTTTCTAAGGTTAGTTCATATACTGATATAGAAGTATAAAGTTTAAATAAAATTTTTAAAGGAGGATTTTTTATATGTGGAACAATTTTTATGGTTACTATCCACCAATGCCAAGAGGTTGTGGAAGAGATTATGACGATGACCTTTGTTTATACTATGAGCATGAAAAAGTATATTATGATAACAAATATCCTGAATGTTTAAAAGACGCTCTTAAAGATTTAGAATGTCAAAAAGTAGATATTGGCTTATGTGATTGTGAAACTCTTGAAAATGTAATTTTAGATGAAGTAAATAGAGACTATATTGCCATTAGAAAAGCTGACTGCGACAGCGTTTGTTTAATTCCTTTAGACAAGATTGAATACGTATGCTGTTCAGATGAACTTGCTAACGATTTATGGGGTAAAAAAGTAAATATGGAAGGCAAAAAAGGATATTACAATAATAAAGCTAAATAAAATGGAGAGTCCTCAAGACTCTCCATTTTTGCTATACAAATAAAACCTAATTTCTTAATAAATACCTTGAGCTAACATTGCATCTGCAACTTTTTTGAATCCAGCAATATTAGCACCAGCAACAAGGTTATATCCAAATCCGTATTCTTTAGAAGCTTCAGCTGCGCTCTTATGAATATTTTTCATAATTTCTTTTAATTTAGAATCAACTTCTTCAAATGTCCAAGAATATCTCATACTATTTTGAGACATTTCAAGAGCAGAAGTTGCAACTCCTCCTGCATTAGCAGCTTTAGCAGGTGCAACTAAAATACCTTTTTCTAAGAAATAGTTAATTGCTTCATTAGTAGTAGGCATATTAGCACCTTCTCCAACTGCTATAGCACCATTTTCTATTATATTTTTAGCTCTTTCTAAATTAATATCATTTTGAGTTGAACAAGGAAGAGCAATATCATATTTGAATTTACCTTCCCAAACATTACCTTCATGATATTCAGCATTTGGATGCTCTTTAACGTATTCTTTAATTCTCTTTCTTTCAACTTCTTTTAATCTCTTAATAGTATCTAAATTGATACCATTAGCATCATATATGTATCCATTTGAATCAGACATTGCAACAACTTTAGCACCTAATAAAGTAGCTTTTTCACAAGCATATATTGCAACATTACCTGAGCCTGAAATAGCTATAACTTTACCTTCAATTGAATGATTATTTGCTTTTAACATTTCATCTACAAAATAAAGCAATCCATAACCAGTAGCTTCTTTTCTTGCTAAACTACCACCATAAGTTAATCCTTTACCTGTTAATACTCCGTTTTCAAAAGCTCCTCTAATTCTTCTATACTGTCCGTAAAGGTATCCAATTTCTCTAGCTCCAACACCTATATCACCTGCTGGAACATCAACATCTGGTCCTATATGTCTGTAAAGTTCAGTCATGAAGCTTTGACAGAATCTCATTATTTCAGCATCTGACTTGCCTTTTGGATCAAAGTCTGAACCACCTTTACCTCCTCCAATTGGCAAACCTGTTAAAGAGTTTTTAAATATTTGTTCAAAACCCAAGAACTTAATTATTCCAAGATATACTGATGGATGAAATCTTAATCCTCCCTTATAAGGTCCAATTGCTCCATTAAACTGAACTCTAAAACCTCTATTTACTTGAACTTTTCCATTATCATCTACCCAAGGTACTCTAAATATAATTTGTCTTTCTGGCTCAACTATTCTATCAAGAATACCTGCCTCAACATACTCTGGATGTTTTTCAATTACAGGTTCAAGTGAATGTAATACTTCTTCAACAGCTTGAAGAAATTCTGGTTCATTACTATTTCTAGCTTTTACTCTTTCTAAAACTTCTTGAATATAAGACATAAAGCACCTCTCCTTTTGTAAATATTATTTTTTAAAAAATATAATTATTCTCCTTGCTCAACGCCTTACCCTTAAATAACGTTTTCCCTTGAATAGCTCTTTAAATAAATTTGTCCCCTCACTTATTAATTTTACACTAAAATATGTCAATTTAAAAGTATAATATTTTTTTTAACAAAATATTATCTTACTTTTTTGAAAAAAATATTTTTCATTATTCTAACATTTAATAAAATTACCATAAAATCACTTTTTTATGCTTTCTAAGATAAACTTTTTAAATTTAAAACTATACTTTTTACAAAAATAAAAAGCCGTCAATCCTCAAAATTTTCTACTACTAAAGATTGACGACTTTTTTTATAACATTATTTTTAGCTTAAATTATTTCACATACTACCTTTTAGCCCATTTTAAAATTTTTTGAAGAGTTTTTTCTCTCAATAAATCTATTGCTGTAAAATCCATATTGGGAATATAAAAAGTTTCCATTTTATCGTGAAGTTTTTTAGCACATCCTATATTTTCAACTGCCAAATTAATCAATTCTCCAAATTTTTCTTTATCTATTTTAATTTCTTCTTCTCTTTCTTTCAATATTGACTTATTTAAGCAGGAATCTATATAAATCGTTTTATATTTAATACTATCAAATTTTGATGAAACAGTTATTCCTACAGATATATCTTTTATTACTATGTGATCAATTTTTTCTGGAATAAAATGATTGTGAAATATTTCAACATCATATCCCTTATTTAATGCAATTTTACTTAAATTATCCAAAATAGTCGATTGAACTGAATCATATTCCCCTCTTAATACATAAACTGTCTCATTTGGCTTTATTATAGTTTCTAAATAATCTTTTATACCATCTGGTGTAATTGCACTACCAAACAAATGTCTTTCTTTTCCTATTCTATTTCCAAAATCTATTTTACCAAATATCTCTATTATTAACTGTTCTGTAATTTTATTTGCTAAAACATAATCAATAGCCTCTTCTATATTAGCTTGAATATTATCATAAATTCCTTTTGCTGCAGCCAAATAGCCATATGCTCTTTTGAATTTTCTTCCAACTTCGGTGTTGTATTTGATAATATTAAACTTATTTTCTATCATTTTACTTTCATCCCAGAAATCCCCTAAATGAATTATCTCATCTACTCCACCGGGATTTTTGGGGTCTACTACATGCGGTGCAGTTCCATCTATAAGTGCTACCCCAATCTCTTTAAACACTACTCCATCTATAGAATTATTGTCTGAAGAACAGTGATGATACTCTACATCAAAACCTAATTTCTCCATTGAATCACCTAATTTTTTCATAAAAGAAGATTTTCCTACTCCCGGACCTCCTTTTATTACTATTATCCTATTTGCCTCTTCTTGTTCTAAAATATAATCATAATATGAATAAAAGCCTTTATAAGTGTTTCCACCGGGAAAAACCCTTCTTACATTGCCTCTTGTTATCATCATTTCAACTCCTTTATTTCGCAATATATTTATATATATATTCAAATGGGCTTGTATAAGTTATTATATTTTTTTATGTTTACTTTTATCAAAAAAAGAAAAACCTGTATTCTTTTCAAATACAGGTCAAATCATTTCCCATATAATACTGACATTTTAAAAATGTTTTAGTAAAAATATCTTTACAGAAATATTCTCTTTAATGTATTTGCAACGCCATTTTCATCATTTGTTTCAACTACTTCAAAATTCGGCAAAACTTCTTTAAGTTTGTCATGGGCATTTCCCATTATGAAACCTCTTCCTACCAATTTTAACATTTCATAATCATTAAGTCCATCTCCAAAAGCAATTGCTTCTTT
This sequence comes from Caminicella sporogenes DSM 14501, assembly GCF_900142285.1. NCBI lineage: Bacteria > Bacillati > Bacillota > Clostridia > Peptostreptococcales > Caminicellaceae > Caminicella > Caminicella sporogenes. Next base: position 308,026 of record NZ_FRAJ01000003.1, read on the forward strand.
AGGGTGTATACCGTATTTTTCTAAAACTTTTTTTATAGCAAATCCTTTTGAAACTCCATAAGGCATTACTTCTAAACAACTTGGCAATGAAAAAACTACATTTAATTTATTAGGAAATAACTTTTCAATCTTTTCCTTAAGAAGTACTAATTTTTCATGATCATTACAAATATAAAATACCTTTGCCGCTTTATAATCTTCTAATTTATTAAAATCCACTATATCATAAAAAAATTGTGATTCTGCATGAAACTGCTTTACCCAATCATTTTCTCTAGATACATACCATTTGTCATTTTGATATATATTCACATGAATATCTTTATCAACTTCTAAATTCAATAATTTCCTTACTATACTCTCATCTATATCATGAGCAAGTAATATTTCTTCATTTGAATCATGAACTCTACACCCATTTGACGTTATAAATGTCGTATTTAATCCTAATTGATTTCGAATATGAGAAACATCTTGATGATGTCTTCCTGTTGCTATAAAAAACTTAACTCCTTTTTTTATAACTTTTTTAATAACTTCTTTTGTATAATCACTTACTTTGTGGTCACTATTTAACAGTGTCCCATCTAAATCGGTTATTACTGCTTTATATTCCATATAATGCACTCCTCAACATTTAAAATTATACTTTTTATATACTTCATAATAAAGTATAATTTTGTTGCTGATTTTATTCAACATTGACAACGTTTTCAATTTTCTCTGAAAAAGAAAAATATTTTTAAATGCACATTAATTATTTATAAAAAGTATCGTTTAATAATACAATGGAAATAATAGATTAGAGGTGATTTTTATGAATAAGATAAAATTGGCTATATCATACATATTGATATTTATTATTTCAATTAGTTTTATATCATGTACAAAAAAACAGCAGACATCAGAATCAAAAAAAGATAATGAACCAAAATTAGTACCACCTATTTTTAGCGAAATAGAACAAGATATTATTTCAATAATGAATATGATTGATTTAATACCATATTATGAAAAGCAGATTGAAGTAAAAAACAAAAAAAAAGAAGAAAGAAAACAAATAGAAATTATAATTGGACAAAAATTAACTGAAGAAATGGATAAAAATAATGAACAAAATAATAACCAGCAAAACCAAAAAAATAGTAAAGATGATAATAAAACTATTGAAAAATTAATTGAGTTCAAACCATCTACTATTACAATGAAAGATGTCCTCTTAAAAAGTATACTTGAAAATGAGATAATAACTAAAGAAAAAAATAAAGAAATAGAAATTCCAGATAATATAGAAGAAAAATGGAATGAAATTAATAAAAAAATTCTAAACCTACATGAAAAATGGAATGACTTTGAACCTATAATAATAAAATCAAATACACCCGAAGAATCAATAAATTCCTTTGAAACTACACTTAATAAATTAACTATCAATGCTTCTGAATATAAGTACATGGAATCTCTCTTATTAGCTAATAAACTAACTTCTTTTCTTCCTGATTTAATTGTTAATTTTAAGAAGAAAGTTCCTGTTTCAATATATCGTATAAAATATCATATTCGCCAAATTGTATTGGACAGCAGCAATGATAATTTTAGCTCAGCATTTGAAAATCTAAAAAAAATAAAAATGTATAGAAATAATCTGCTTCAACAAATTCTTGAAAAGAAAATGACCCAGCAAATAAATAAACTAAATACTTCAATAAGCGATTTAGAAGATGCAGTAAAAATTAAAGATATGACTGTAATAAAAATTAAAACTAGAGTTGTAATGAAAAATATCTTAGATATACAAGATAAATTTCTTAAAGATTAATAGCTAATAATAAAAAATATTAGCTATTTTTTTATTTAAAAAAATATTCTAGTTATATATAATAATAAATGATAAAATAATGTAATATAATCTAAAAAAGGAAGTGATATATTGTTTAAATACGTAATACCTATTATATTAAGCTATCTCATAGGTAGTTTGCCTTTTTCTTTCATAGTGGGAAAATATATAGGTGGAATTGATATTAGAAAACATGGAAGTGGAAATACCGGAGCAACTAATGTCCTTAGAACCGCTGGTAAAAAAGCTTTTATTATTGCTTTTTTAGGAGATTTTCTAAAAGGTTTTATTGTAGCCTTTAGCGCTAAAATCATACTAAATCTTGAAACTGCAGTAATTTGTTCAGTATTTGTTGTACTTGGCCATTGTTATTCAATGTTTTTAGGTTTTAAAGGCGGTAAAGGAGTTGCAACAGCGGCAGGTACAATTTTTGCATTGTATCCTCTTATTGGTCTCATTCTTTTAATTATACAAATATTAATTTTAATGGCTTTTAATATTATGTCTTTAGCTTCAATTATTGTTTCAATATCTTTTCCAATTGTTTCAATATTGTTTAAAACACCTAAATACTATATATATTATTCAATATTTATAGGACTATTTGTCATTTATAAACATAAGTCAAATATTAAAAGACTTATTTCTGGTAATGAATCCAAAATATCTTTTAAATAAATTAAATATCGAATATACAAAAAGAGAATCCTTTTCAAAAGGATTCTCTTAATATTTATTTGAAAATTTCTACCCTTAAAATGCTTGTTTTAATGGCGGGAGTATGTGGGAATCGAACCCACCCAAGAGGCTCCTAACCCCTCATACTGGTTTTGAAGACCAGAGGGCACACCAGCACCCATCTACTCCCACATAATATTTTTTCTCGGCACTACTATATTATAGCAAAATCAAATTTTATGTCAAGAGATATTATTTACATTTTTCGACGTCACAAGACAATATTTTATAGTAAATAAAAATATAAGTCTTAAGTTCTTTCTAAAAATAAATATCGTAACCCAATAAATAATATTTTTACAACTACACTATATTTTAATAGTAATATATAAGTCTGATACCTATCTTTCTCATACAGTAATTTGCTATATGGATTAACGGATTTACCCCCGAACCGAACAGGCACTTTTTTATCAATATTTAAATAAGTTTGTAAATAAATCTGTATTTGGTTTTCGTAATTCCTTTTTCAAAGCATATTAAAATTTAAAAATCTGTCAAGGTTGAAATGCACTGATAAATCAAATCTTGACAGATTTTTAAGTTTTAAAAAAATTAGTCATTAAATAAACTTATAGAAAATTATGGTTAATAGTTAAAGTACAAATTAATTTATACTGCTATTTTTTATAGGCTTAGTTTCTTATACTCCTTTTTCAAAGTTCAAAAAATCTTAATTCTACTCTTGATTTTTATTAGCTAGTCTAACTTTTATTAACTAGTCTAATTTCTGTTTTAGTTTTTCCTCTTATTTTTTTCATATTCTTCTAATATTTCTTTTTCATTAACTTTAATATCTCCATAACCTACTTGAGTCTTAGCACCAATACCCATATTACTATAAGCTTTTTGCGCTATCTTTACAATGCTTAAATATATATTTTCCATAATTTCTTCTATAACATATTTTTCATCAGACTTCTTATCCTTGTTATAATCTTTTAAAACTCGTTGAATTCCTAAAGTATCTAATGCTAATACTACTTGAAACCTTGTATCCTTAACCACATAAAAAGTTATTAAATTGAGATTTTCACTTTTATTTAATTGAGTATTTTCTTTAGCTTGTTCATTATAATAAATTATTGGATGTACATTCATAATATCCTCTTGTATACTATAATCATCTTTAGGATATGCATCAAAAAAATATATATTTGATTTAGCTTGTTTATCTTTTTGCTTTTTTGAATATTTTTCTCCAAATAATATAGCATATAATAAATCTTTATCTTTAATTTTTATATCTTCTCTTTGTAGAATTTTCTCTAAACTATCATCATCCCTCATAACCTCTTGAATGTAATAAGCTTTAAAAATTCCTTTTAAAACTTGTCCCGGTATATAAGGTACTCCATATACTTTATGAATTGTCATAGAAGTTTCTCCAATATTGGTATGACCCAATCCTATAACTAACTTTTTATCCCCTGCAATTTCTATCTCAAATTCTTTACTTATAATATCTAAATTCATGCATTTACAATAATCTACAATATTTTCTTTATATTCTTTTAACTCTTCTGGAATACATACTTTATTAAATTCCATATTAAATGTTATCTTATTTTCTTTCTCCTTTATCTCATATATTCTATTTATTTCATATTTCTGCTCTTCCATAAAAAATAAATTGTTTAATATATAATTAAAATTAATATCTTTTATATTTTTATTTTCAATGTATTTATAATCTAAATTTTGAAGATAAACATAATTTCTTATATCTTCAATTTTTTTATCATACTTATTATATTTCGTTTCTATATATTCATATTGATTTTTCCCTTTTTGTATTATTTCTATCTTTTTAGCCATTTTGACCACCTTCAGTATTTTCATCACTATTTAACATAGCTTCAGAAAATTTGACTACATATTCTAAATAATTAATTAACCTTAAAGATATTTTCCTATAATCACTTGAAGACAAATTTAGTAAATTTTTTAATAATTGCTCCTTCTCCCCTTCTATTTCCTCATAATATTTTAAATAACTCTTTATTATTTCATAAATTTTCAAATAACTCTTTTCTTCTTCTCCTTTTTGTTCTTTCTTATAAATTTTTGCTTTTTTAAATATAAAAGCTAATGTACTGATTAATCCATTTGTATATATATACATAGGAATATTTTTTATATGTGATTTGAATTTTTCTTTAAAATCTTTATTCTTTACCTGTTCTAATTCCTCAAAAGCGTCTATAGCTTTCATTCTATTATCTTTTTTCATTATTCCCATCTTTATCCCCCTCATAAATAAGTGCTTTTACAATCCCTTTCCCTATAGTCTTATTACCTCCAATTTGAAGTAATTTAGGTATACTTTGCTTATATCTTTTTACTAATTCTTTATTCTTCTTTTGTTCTTCTAATATACCATTTACAAGGAGCAATGAATATAAAACTGATTCTGCTGGAAGGTACTCTTCAATAAATAATCCTCCATTTTTTACAATTCCTGTTTCATGATCTATTCTATTTCTTGTAATTACTTCTCTATTCAAAGAAATAATCTCCATAAAGTCCGTATCATTTAATACTGCAATATCTCTTTTAAGTTCTAGTTTTTTATATAACTCTCTTATATCTTCTACACAACATTTTTCATCATTCTCATCACAGTTTTCTTCAAGCTTACATACACAATCAATTTCAAAATCATATACATCTAAAACAATTTTTTTTCCCTTTTTTATATCTTTATTCTTTGTATAGATAATAGCTTGACCTTCTTTTATATCCTCCAGTATACTTTTTATATCACATTTATTCATAAAATTTTTATCTTCTAAAAATCGATTGATCAAATAAGTGCATGTAATATATGTAAATAGATTCTGAACAGATTTTATAGGATAAAATAATAGCTTTGCATCTGAAAAACCAATTAATCCCGCTCCATCATTTCCATCTTCATATCCAAATAAAATATTTTCTTCACTTTTATCTTTATTTTTTAATCTATAAGCTTCTCTCATGCACCCTTTTATACTTGCCCCTTCTATTTTAGGTATTCCAGTATGGCTTTCTTTTTGTATCGGCATATCTATAATTCCCAATTCCCTACCTGTACCTGCATGAACAGGTGTTACTGCTTTAAATAAAATAGGTGTTGCACTACTATACATAAACTATTCCCCCTCACTTTCAAAAACACTTTTTAAATAATCTTCTAAACTATAAATTCCATTTTTAGAATCTCCTGTATTATCTTTATTCCCCATTCTACAAATAATCAATCCTGCCTTGCTCGCTGCATTTTCAGCTTTTCTTATATTTTCAAAACTTTCTTCTTTTATATTTTGCTTTTCTATAATAGGGTCTATAAGTACAGGTGCACCATATACTCCTGATACTTTATAAGTAGAATAATGTGTACTCTTTGCATTGTCTCCACACATATATCCTGATTTACACTCAAATATAACAACCTTCCCCATATTAGTTACCACAACAATATCAAATTCATCAATATGATGTTCACTTATACGTCTCTTTTTATCACTAAAATTAATTTTTACGCCCATATCTATATCTGCAATAACATCCTTAATATCGCTCTCGGTTAAAATCTTAATCATTCTATAAAATGACATTTTCTCTAATATATATCCAAAAACTTTTCTTTTAACTTTTCTTTTTCTATATTCCTTTTCTATAGATTCCTTAAATATATTTTCATTCTTATCATTAAAAAACTCTTTACATTTATCTCTTAATTTATTGATTACCCAGTCTAGCTTATCTTCAACTATTTCACCATCTGGTTTATCTTTATTAACTTCTACTAATATTTTTAATATCTCTATATCATCACAATACTTTTCATAAAACTCATTATAAAATTTATATTCGTCTATATATCGCTTATCTTCATCTGTAATTTCTGACTCATCTTTTCCCTTAAAAAACAAATTATAATAATCTGATACTTTATACTCTTCTCTTTCTTTCACACTCATTCCCATTAATTTAAATGCTAACGGGATATTCATTTCACATTTATAATCATTTTTTATTTCAGTTGAAATATCTTCCTTCGTATTACCATAATATAAAAACTTCTCTGTATCTCCTTCAAAATATACAATCACATCATCTTTTCTATTCTTAAAAACATACTCAGTTATAGCCATTACTATATATCTTTGTCCACCTGTAATATTCCATAATATAGGTTTATCTTTTGAATTGAAAAGCTTCCCCAATTTATCAATCATTTCACTATAATTTCTAGCTTCTTTATTTCCAAAACAAATATCAGGGTCTTCAAATATTATATCGTCTAATACATCCTTCAAGTTTTTATTCCATTCCCCATAGTTAAACTTCTTTAAGTTAGCATGGTTCTCATTTGTTTCTCCAGTAATATTTATAACTTTTTCAATACCGTGTTTTTTAATAGCTATATAATTGACCATCTGATTAAGTGTTGAACATATAACCATAGTATCAAATTTCATTTTACTATTCCCCCTTTTCCCTATAAGGTACTACTTCAAATTGATTAAAACCCGACTTAATAATAGAATCTTCTTCATCATATAGAAATATTTGTTCTTTTATATACTTTTTTATTTCTTTTATAATTTGACCTTCAAAATAATCACTTTCTAATAAATAAATGCTTCCTTCAGGAATAGCCTTATACATTGGCTTATGTCCTGTTCTCATATCATATCCACCGATAAATAAAGGCTCTTTATTTGATATACCTAATACCTTAATAGCCTTATTGCCTTTATCACTATCTTTAAATATTATCTGGTATCCTCCATATTTCGATATAAAAGGAGATGATATATAAAGCTTTACAAGCTTTGATTTGTTTTTATAATCATTTTCATCTTTATACTGCTTTAAAATTTGTTCATCTGTCACATCCCAATATTTACAAGATTTATTCTCTCCTCCAAGCTTTAAGTAACCTCTATCTAATCCAGTATAATCACTTTCATTCCACCATTCATCTTTAATTTCATATTCTACTAAATAGCTCCACTTTGTATCATTAAATTGTGTTAAATCTATCCTGTATAAATGCTCATCCTTTGTCATACCTTTTTCTCTTTGTATCCCAACCTTATAAGCTTGAGTTATAAATCTATGTGCTTCGTAAAAATCTACTTCTTTCCCATAAAAATATCCATTATAAAAGCTACTTCTTTTTATATAAAATTCATCTGCTCGTTTAAAATCCTTTTTATCATTAAACAAAAAATAACTCATATCTTTACTAGATGTACATACATTGCTTTCTATTTTTCTAAAAATTCCATAGCTACATTTATTTTTATATACAAACAAATCTAGTGGAGCTTTCATGTAAACATCTTTATTTTTTTCATCGTATATATATATTTTCCTTATAGTTAAATACTTACGAGGATCATCTTCTGTATTATTTTTATTATTAATATATCTATTACTACATGTTTTATTAAGCTGTAGCATTAGTGAACATATAGCTCCATAAAATACAGATGGATAAGGCATCAATCTGCTCTCAAGCCATATACTTTCTCCTTTGTCGAATCTCTTCCCATTTCCAAAAAATAAATTATCATTAGGCTTTATTTTTAATACCTTCATCCTTCTCATCCTCTCTTAAGATGATGTACAGCTTCTCCATTATATAAAACATATTAAAATAATTTTCTAATACTGATATTCCTACACAATTAGGATTTTGATATAAAATATCCTCTAACAAATTTTTTAAAGCTTTTTCATCTTCTTTAGTTTTATCTCTTTCTCTTTTATTACTTCTACCAATTAATCGCTTTTGCTGTACAAATAACATATCCCTTATAATTCTCTCTTCTTCTAATTCATCACTTTCATCTAATCTCATAAACATTTTAGCCAATTCATTATGAAAAAAGCTGAATTTATCCTCATAAAAATAATTAAATATATTTTCTAAAGTCTTTATAATATATTCATCATTCATATGATTTTTAAAGTAAAATTCTTTATAATAGTATCCATCTGTTAGTACAGCAACAATCAATCCATCTTTTTTTTGCTCTGTATTGCTATTTCCAAATTTCTCTTTTATCCATTCCAATCTTTCTTTACTCACTTTCAAACTTTCCTTTAGTGTATCTTTATAGTGAATTATAAAAATCCCTTGAGAAAAAGTAAGCTTTTTAAATTTATTGTTATTTTTTTTTAATATTTTGTTAAATTCTTCCTCTATTTCTTTAGAAAATTTGAAAGCATCCTTTACATTTAATAGAGCTAAGAGATCATCCCCTCCTGCATATACTAGTGTATTGTTTTCATTTTCATCAAAAAACTTCAGCACCTTTTCAAAAAATTCATTAATTTTATTTGATAACTCTTGCTGATAGTCTTTTAAATTCTCCTTAGAATCCTTATATTTTCCATTCATCCATTTCCCCAAATTATCTATATCAAATCGATAAATACAGTAATATTTTTCTTGTGTTTTAGTCAATTCTTCATAATAATTTAGAACTTCATTCATCTCTTCTTCTTTTATTTCCTTTAACATATTTTCCTTATAAAGAAGCTGATATTTTCCATATTTTGAACTTTTAGATATTTCCTCTGCCTTTTTCTCTAATTTTTCATAAATGCATTTATTATTTTCTATATTTTCTTTTATCCATCTACCTAAAGCTATTTTGGCAGTAGAATTTTGCTTTTCATTTTTATCTTCTTTCAAAGTTCTTTTAATATAGCAAGCAAGACACAAGTAGTCTTTTTCTTTTAATTTATTACTTTCTATTCCATTGATATTCTTTTTGGAGAGTATGTACCTTACATTTCTCTTCCCACATATGGAACACTTTGGACCCTTAATCAAATTTTCATCTTGTTCATTTTTAAATACTCTAGTATGCTTTACTGCTTCTAAAATCTTATGTACTTTTTTATATGCTTTTTCATACTCATCTTCAAATTCCACTTCTGCCCAATAAATTTTTATGATATCTTCTATTACTGCATTTATTTCTTTATCTTTCAGATTTTTTAAATCATTAAGTTGTTTTATAATATACCTAAATTTAGCTTTTGCCCTTTTTTCCAATTTTTCTGCCATACTATCTTTTGATTCATATGTAATCAATAATTGATTAGATGTCTTTACTTTCTCAGACACTTCACTGTTAGGAAGAATTACATTGCCATTTAATTCCTCTATAACAGCCTTCTTTACTTCATTCATTATAATCGATACAATATAACTACTATTTGTTAAGTCTATTACTTTTTTTGATTCCATTATATATTCTTGAACAGACGCCATACTAAATAATAATAATCTACTCATCTATCCCTTCACCTCTTCTGGCAAAACAATTCTTTCAAAACAGTCCTGTTGCAAAAATTTATCTATAAGGCTTTCATCATCTTTCTTCAGTTTTTCTTCTTTTTCCAAAGGAGAATTATGTAATCTAATAACAATACATTCATATTTTTCTTTTTCTATCTCTAACACTTTAAAAATCAAAGGTGATTCCATTCTTTTTATTTTGGTAACTTTATCGCTTTTAACTTTTCCTCCAATTGGCAAGCCAAATACTGCTTTATGTTCAGATTGAAACTTTTCCCCATATATATCTTCATTTTTTACATTTCTAAAAGCTTTATATTTCTTGCCAATTGCATCAAGAACTTTTAACCAATTTTCACCTTGTCCATTTTTAAATCTATATATTGATATTTTATCTTTAAATAAATCATTTTGATACATTTTATTATCTTCAAAATCTAAAATTAATTTGCTTCGGTATTCTTCTGCCAATTCATCATTTCCAGAAATTTTTATTATTTTAAAATTTCCTGCACCTCGTCTACTTCGAGACCCCATACCTCCAAATAACTGTAACCAATTTAGAGCTTCTAAATACTCTTTTACTACACTTTCATCTATATATCTAAATTGAATTTTAAACTCACTATTTTCTTTTACATAAGACTTATTTTTATTTTCTCCTGCATTAAGAAAATAGAATAAATACTTAATCCCTCCATAATTTTCATTGCCACTTTTTTTATTATTTTTTTCTTGTAATATGTTTTTATTTTTTTCAATTTCACATTTGTTTTTATCCCTTTCTACTCTAATTTGTACAGGACTTTTGTTATCAACACTTCCGAAAATGTAATTTTCTCTGTTTTTAAAGCTTTCTTCATCACCATCATAATTGAAAAATCTCCACCAATACCTTAATACCCCCTTAATAGAACTAGCTCTTATTTCGGGTTTATTAGTTGTTCCATACATAAATAAAGGTGTAATCAATCGACATGTCACTTCAACTTTTTTCATAAATTCACCTCTTTTACATTCTGTATATTAGACAAATTAATTAAATAAGTAAAATATTTTTTAATTCATCATAATTAATTTATAAATCCATTTTTATACGAAATACCATATTCTAATATTTTCTTTATTTATCAAAAAAATCCTTCTTTTTGTATAAATTTCTATTTATGTTACATAAAGTCTTAAAAAAACATAAGTGTCGTCGATTTTTAATAGTTTTTGCGCTATTAAAAATCAACGACACAAACAATAATTTTACTGCAATATACCTAATTATATATATAATTCAAAGATTTAAACTACAATTCATTTTCAAAAAACGCCATTACTTGTGCTACAGTTCACCGTATACATTCAACATAATAAAGCACTCTATTTTTTAATGTCTATATTTATCCATTTTTACCAAATCCATTTGTTGTATCAAAATTACTGTTTATAATAAAAGCAGGTAAAAATACCTGCTCCAAATATTAACAGCGTAAAAAATAACATTATTCAGATTGTTTAAGTTTATCTAATATAAAATTCTTAATTCTCTCAGCACTTTCTAATGCTTTTTTCATATCCTGTTCTTCCAACTCAATGTAAAACGGATATCTAACTTGAACTCCATAATCAACCAATTCTATACAATCATCTTCTATTTCTTGAAAATCCTTATCAAACTTCATACAAATTTTATTAAGAAGTGTTAAATCATGTGTTTTTATTATCTTATCACCATTTAAAGCAATATATCCTTTTAAATATTTTTCTGCACTTTGCTGACAATGATAACATACTATCTCTAAAGGAACTGGATGCATTTGGAGAAGAAATTTTGCTGAGTTTAAATCATTATCAGCAAAATCAAACCATTCATATGCAATATCTTTATTGTTCATATAAACTAACTCCTTCATGAGCAATTTTATATTCCAATGTAGATTCCAATGCTGCTCTTTCATCAAATTCATCTTTATAGTAAACTAAAATGTCTACAGGCATAGATGCAACCTTTGATATAGATTTTCTAATAGCTTTAATTAAATCTCTTTTTCTTACATTTCTTACATCTCTTTCATTTATAACAATACATAAATCTAAATCACTTTCATCATTAGGAGTTCCATAGGCAAAAGAACCAAATAAATATATCTTGCTTGTTAAAACAACTTCCTTAATCTGGTTTATTATTTTATTAATTTCATTTCCCATTTGTTGTGGCATAATATCCACCTCACCAAAAATTTGATGTCTATATTATAATTATACTCTAAATGAACTGCCTCAAATACAAGATCTAAGGCTTCAAATATAGCTCTGATCTTTAAAGTTCTCATTGCTACTTTATTAGCCTCATACAAGTTTATGTCTGACATCCTTAAACTAGACTAAATTCATAATAATTAACTAAATACATTACCATAAAATTTCTTTATTGTTCAACCTTAAACATTATATCTATTATAAATTTTCCTAATTTCATTTCATACTTCTCAATTGCCGGTCCAATTAGTTTATAATTTTTTTGCTTAGCAAAATCATATAACTTTGCATAAGCATTCCATTTATTCTTAACTCCATTATGAGTTGTCTTCAAGAATATTCCACCTTCAAATCTCTTTATATAAATTTTATTTATCAGTTTCGTTTTTTCAATAGGTATAAATACCTCTACATCAACATTTTCATTTTCATCTCTATTATGAATAATTACCATGTGATTACTTTTAAATTTTACAGAAAACTTATTTACTATTTCATATAACTTTCCAATTAATTGTCCAATTTCTTCAGATTTTATTTTTTCTCTAACAAAAATTACTTCACTTGCTTTCATCTTAATTATATCAATAAAATAATCTGATTTATCATTGTTTTCAATCCAAAGAACAGGCTCATTTATTTTTTTCTTTATAGATATTTTCATATCTTCTAAATATGCAATTTTTTTATCTATAATTGATAATTGTCTTTCTAGTATATTATTTAAAAATTCTTTGCTATTTGACTTCTTAATTTCACTTATATCCGTCAATGATAAACCATATTTTTTTAATTCTTTTATAAACATAATTTCGCTTATTTGTTCTTTACTATAATACCTATAACTATTCAAATTATCTATCTTAAATGGCTTAAACAAACCAATATTGTCATAATATCTTAACGTTTTAGTTGACACTTCAGCTATTAACGCAAATTCTCCAATAGTATACATTGTTATTTCACACCTTTATTACTTGTTTTTAAAATTGGATTATCATATAAAAAATGATGTTCATATTTTTGATAATTATTTCTTCTAATAAAAGCTCTTATGGCTTTAAATAATATTTTCACCATTCCATCGTTTAATAGTTTTCCAATTTTAGAACTTGCTATTTTAGGATAGCCTATATGACCAAATCCTCGAATTTTTTTCAATACTTTTTCTGGGAATATCATATCTTGAGGATTAACGTCTATATCTGGTTGTTCAATATAATTTGTTTTAACCAAACTTTCTTCAATATCTAACATATTAGAAGTTTCAATCCATCCTGCATGAAAGTCATTTGAATATTGCTTAAATAATTTTTCTATTTCATGATGATGTTTTATATTCAAGCCTAATTCTTTATTAGAAAAAATAGCACCCATAGGCGAAAACGCAACTACTCCATATTTAGTATTAATTTCTTCACAAGCTTCTTCAATTGCTATAAGATGTTTTGGCTCTGCATGGCCAGATATTATTACTATATTTTTTATTCCCCAATTAACTATATTTTCTATTATCTCATAAGCTACTGTTTTAATAGTAGTTTGTTTTAAATAAAGATTCCCAGGAAAATCAGACATATTGCCATATCCAAATGTTACTGGTGGCATAACTAAAAATTCATAGTCATTAAATTCATCTTCTAATAATTTTATTACTTTTTGTTCCCAATACTTTGATTCGAATACATCAACACCTAACGGTAAGTGTTTTCCATGTTGCTCTATTGGTGCAAATATAATGAAAATAACAGCTTTTTCCTTATCAATCGCATCTAACTCTTCCCATGTAATTTCCATAATGCTCTTACTCATAATCACTTTCCTCCTTGAAAAATTTAATTAAGATTTTATTTAAATAATAATCCTTCCTGTAAGGGGAAAGTCAAGAGCATTTATATCATCTAATTTAGTTATTAAATATAACAGCATACTTTAAATTCTCTTTATATGTTATATTAAAATTATAATTGAATGTTTTACCATATTCTACACATAATAAAGTTTATCTTATTTTACTAAAATAATAATATTTACAACAAAATATAATACTTTTATACGTATTATAAAGAAATATATAGATTTTCAAAACAGCTCAACAAAGACTTTATTATTAATTAAGTTTAAACCAATCACTAACTAACTCACTTTCTTTAAACCCTCTTTTTTTATACATATCATAAGCTAAAGTATTTTTTGTAATAACAATCAAAGCTATTTCTTTTACATTCTTCAAATTCAAAAAGTTAATAGCCGTTTCTAAAAGTAGTTTTCCATATCCTTTTCCTCTAGCACTCTTAATTAAACCTAAATCAAATTCACCCACTCCATTTTTAATATTAAACTGTAAAAAACCTATCATTTCATTATTTACTGTAACTATATAATAACTATTATTTTCATCTGCTTTTTTTATATATTCATCAATATCACTCTCTGTCAGCGTTGCTGCATTTGGAACTTCTTTAAAGGCATCATTATAAATCGTTAAATATTCCTTCTTATTTTTACTCGACAACTTAACTAGACTTAATGGTGAATATTTAACTCTTATATTATCTAAGGTCATTTTTATTGCCGAATATTGTTTCTTTATATTTAAAGCATTTAAACTTCTAATTATTGTGTCATCCTTTGTACCCAAAAATATTTCCTTTGCTCCATATTTTTTTGCTATCTTCTTAGATTCTTCTATTAACTCACATAAAACTGTCCTCTTATCCTCTATGCTTTCATTTATATCTAACTTAATTATATATGCTATTCCTTTCTTATTACATTCTTTTAATATTATTGATGCCATTCCAATAATATCTTGTCCCTTAATCTTTAAAATAACTCCTCTACCAAAATCAAATTCTTTAGATTTGATTTCCTTATCCATATCTTCAAAAGATAATTTATTTATTTTATTTCTATTTATAAACTGAATAAATTTCTCTACTTCAAATTTATTTAATTCTAAATAATTTTTAATCATACTCCCGACTCCTTTTAATATTTACCTAATAACTAAACTATCACGAATTAAATCACATATATCGAATATTATATAATATAAAATCTATTTATTTTTTAATAAAAAGAAAGGAGAATTAACTATGCCTTTATTAGCTGGATACCAAATAGATTTTATAAATGCTGTTTGTAATCCAGACAACACTCAAACTTGGACATATTCAGTAACTAAAATTGATACTCCTAAACCTGAAATAAGCAATTGGGCTCTTATACTGTGTTCTGACCCAATGCATATCGTTTTAGATTCTTCTGGACCTCTTGGAAGTACTGTGGTTGTAGGTCAAGGACAGCCTTGCCTTGTAACTTTCTCTAATACAATTAAATGGGAAAATCTTAGTAATGATAATGTAGATGGAATTTATACTTTTAAACTTCAAGGCTGTTTTCAACCAGAAACTCTTCAAAATTCAGTTGCTGTTAAAGCTGGTCCAGAATGTTATTTTGGTGAGTTAACAGTTCCAAGCTGTAAACCATTAAACCCTCCTATAACTCCTATAAGAGGTATAGCTTTTAAATAAACTAATACTTTAATACCCTAAACATTAAAATAATACGGAGAGTATCTACTACATTTACGATTTAAAAGGGTGATATTTTAGTGAAACATATAAAAAACTGGACAATACTCATTTATGCTAATGGCAACAATGATTTAGAACCTGAAATGTATCAATCTAAACTTGACATAAAAAAAATAGGTTCAAATGAAGATATAAATATTATAATAGAAATTGGCAGAACAGAAAATCAGATAATAAATCTAATACGCCCTTCACTTATACATTTTTATAAAAATAAATGGTCCGGAGTAAAAATGTATTATATAAAAAGTAATAAATCTATTTTGATAAAAGATTTAGGAAATATTAATATGTCAAAATCTGAAAATCTATATAATTTTATTAAATGGGGAATCGAAAATTTTCCTGCAAAACATTATATCGTAATTTTCGGAGGACATGGCTATGAATTTGTTGGAACTATGACTGATTATAATCATGATGCTCCATATATAATGGGAATACCTGAAATGATTAATGACTTAAATAAAATAAATAAAAATATAGATTTACTAATAGCAGATACATGTTTTTTTAACACAATTGAAATTATTTATGAACTCGGAAAACATAAAAATCATACTGTTCAAAATATGTTAACATATATTCGTGAAGGTCCTATTGAAGGACTACCTTATAGTAAAATAATTGAATTAATTAAACAAAATCCTAATATAGACATCAATAATTTAATAAAGAAATTAATTGATTATTTAAAACTAGACTTAGTAGCCTTTAGAATAGATAATCAAATATTGAAAAAAATTAAAAAAGCTATTAATGATTTATCTCTTTCTTATTTATCTAATACAAATAATGAAAATTTATCTCCTTCTCAATTGCTTTATAGTTTTGATAAAAGAAAACCATGGACTAAATATTTAGATGAGTACTATAAAAACTTAGCTTATATAGTTATCTACTATAAAAGATTTACAAATAAAAACAATCCATTAATCAATATTGCACGTATGAATTTAGAAAACATCAATAAACTATCGAAGTATTTTAAATTTGAATTTGCAAAAAATAATTACTGGACACACATTCTAAGTAAAAAAAGTATTAATGATAAAATCTATTTATATACAAAAGAAAATTCCATTCCGATAAGATTAACATTAAATGAAGTTTATTTATATACTCACATGGTTAATCAACATCTAAGCAATAAAGAAGTATTAAAGATTGTCAAAGATTTATATAAATATAAAAATTGGAAATTAGTATAAATTTAGTCGATAACTACTATTTTCCACATACCATTTTCTCTCACTAATTTCCAATCTTCTTCAATTTTTTTATTATAATCAAATCCATCCGCTTCTAAAAAAACATATATTACTGTTACCTTTACATAATTAGAAAACTTTTGTGTATGATATGTAAATATGTCATAATTTTCTAAATCGTTGTTATAGTCAGAAAAAATATCTTTGAAATCTTCAAAACTAATACTTTTTCTACTTTCATCAGAAAGCATAGTATAAGCTTTGTCATATCTTGATGTTAGTATATTATTCAAAAATTCTTTTATCACTCCAAATGGAGTATTTTTATCTTCTCTTATAAAATCTTCACTAAACATAAATGGAGATTCTAAAGAATATTTTTCAAAATCAAATGTCATTTTTTCTCCTTCTATAAGAAATTGAACTCCTTTAATATAATTCAATTCAGTTACAGAATTTACTATTGACCATATTATTAATCGCCTATCTATAGTATTCCATAAATTATTATCAATAAATTCTCTTGATAAATTCAAATAATATATGCCTTCTATTGTTTCAGCAGATATAATTTTCACATTTTTAGGCATAGGAGAAATTAGCGTTTTATTTCTCGGCCCTTTAATTAACTCCTTTATAATTTGATTTTCTATATGACTATCTTTCGATATAATTGTTCTCTTTTCTTCTACAAGCTCATTACCTTGAATAAAATACAATTTCACTGTCGTTTTTATTTCATTTGCTATAGGTGGTATTGCATTTTCTTCACTGCTATATTTTATATCTTCTCGAATATTAATTAATATTAACATCACAATCATAACTATAATTATAAATATCATAAATTTATATATGGATTTCAAATTCATACCCCCTAAATATTTACAGCAGCTTTTTTAGGTAAAAAAATATAAAAAGTAGTTCCTTCATTAATTCTACTTTCAACTTCTATTCTTCCTTGATGAAGAGCAATAATCTGCTGAGTAATAGATAAACCTAAACCTGTTCCCCCCGTCTTCCTTGCCCTAGCTTTATCTACTCTATAAAATCTATCAAAAATAAATGGTATGTCTTCTTCTGGTATTCCTATTCCCGTATCCCTCACCTTTATAATAATTTCATCTGAATTTGAATATAATTCTACAAATATTTCTCCATTTTCCGGTGTATATTTTATGGCATTTCCTATGACATTTATTAAACTCTGCTGTATTTTAAATTGGTCTAGCATTATTTGTATTTTTTCTCTTTCTATATAATATATCTTTATATTTTTCTTATCCGCAAGAGGTTTTAAGCTGTTTATTACTTTTTCAATAAGATAATTTACATATGTTATTTGATAATCTAAATTCAGATTTTCTTTTTCAAGGTCAACTAAACTCAATAAACTATCAATTATTCTATTTAATCTATCTACTTCAGAATCAATATCTTTTAAAAATTCTTTGTAAATTTTTTCTTCTACTTTTTCTTGATGTATAAGCGACTCTGCAAGTATTTTTATTGAACTTAAAGGTGTCCTCAATTCATGAGAAACATTTGCAACAAATTCTCTTCTTTGCTTATCAACCTGTTCAAGTTTAGTTGTCATTAAATTAAAAGCTTTTCCTAAATTGCTTATTTCGTCATTTCCACTAATTTCTACTTTCTGATTAAATTTACCTTGAGCCATTCTTTTTACTGCCTCTGTCAATCTTTCTATAGGGGTTGATATTATATCTGCAAACACAAAACTGATAAAACCTGTTATAACCATACTTAGTAATGATAAAATCATAAACTTTTTCATAATTTCCTTTATATTTTTATATATGTCTTCTAAAGATGAAGATATAAAAACTGCTCCTATAATTCTTCCTTTATTTGTTATAGGTACTGCTACATACATCACTCTTCCATATTTAGGAATTATATATTGCTCTGCTGTACTTTTTCCAATTAACGCCAGAGCTAATTCTTCATTATTAAGTCTTTGTCCTTCTAAAATATTAAAAGAATCCACTATTACCTTGCCATTAATATCTGTTATCATTATTCTCGAATTTAAATCTTCACTTAAATCTTTTACAATATTGTGAACCATATTATTTGCATATTTAATATTAACCTGAGGTATATAATAAGATAATCTACTTGAAATGATACTGCTCTGTGCCAATAAACTCATCTTTTTTTCATTAATATAATTTACTTTCATTGATTCACTAATAAAAGAATTTATAAGTAAAAGCGTTAATAATACTAGTAATAAATAGGTGGAAACAAGTTTCCACCTTAAACTAATAAATTTATTTCTTATTTCTAAAATAATAACCAACTCCCCATTTTGTAAGTATATACTCTGGCTGACTAGAATTCTGTTCTATTTTTTCTCTCAATCTTCTTATATGAACATCAACAGTTCTTACATCTCCAAAATATTCATATCCCCAAATAATTTCCAAAAGTTCTTCTCTAGAATAAATTTTTCCCGGATTAGTTGCTAAAAGAAGCAGTAAATCAAATTCTTTTGCAGTTAAATTAATTTCCTTACCATTTAAACTCACTTTTCTGCCAAGTGTATTAATAGTAAAATCATCAATTTTTAAAATACTGCTTTGGATTTTACTTTCATTGATATTTACTCTTCTAAAAATTGCTTTAATTCTTGCTTTAAGTTCAAGTATATTAAAAGGTTTTGTTAAATAATCATCAGCTCCATATTCTAATCCTAAAACTTTACTCGTATCTTCTCCTTTAGCAGTTAAAATTATAATAGGAACCATTGATTTTTCTCTTATCTTTCTACAGACTTCTAAACCGTCCATTTGAGGAAGCATTAAATCTAATATAATTAAATCATAATCATTCTGCATGGCTTTTTCATAAGCCTGTATTCCATCCATAGCAGTATCTATTTCATAACCTTCTTGATTTAAACTGTATCTTAAACCTTTTAATATAATATCTTCATCATCGACTATCAATAATTTCTTCGTCATCTTTAATCACCTCAATTTTTTCATTTGTTCAAACTTGAAATAAATAATTTCTATTTAATTTTATTATGTATTACAATTTAATAATAATTCTTTTAGTATTTTTTCAATAAAAATGCCACCAATTTAGAGGTAGCATTATTGAAGCATTCTCTTATCTTCAACACGTTTAGTAAACTTAATATAATCAAAATATTCTAAAAGTGGTATAGCATACTTTCTAGATGTATTCAGCAAGTCTCTAAATTGTCCAAGTGTAATTTCTTTATTTTTAACTAAAAACTCCTTTAAAGTATTTTTAGCATAATTATAATTATCTACATGTAAAATTATATTATCACTTATTTTTATTAAAAATCCCATATTAATAAGTAAATCTATAATATCTCTATCTTTTCCCTGTATATTTAACATTTTAAATATTTCATCTATCGTTGGAGTTTTAAATTTATTTTCTAAATAAATTTTTAATATTTTATCTTTTAAAGCTTTCTGACTTTCAGACAGTTCTATATTAAATTCTTTAAGCGAAATATATTTGTTTACTACTTTTACTGTGCCAAGATTACTATAATAGTTTATTATTTCATCAAATAATTTGCCTTTTATATTTGAAAATAATCTACTTCTGACTTCTTCTTTAGATAAACCGGGTTTTAAAGGATTTTTTGAGTGATAATCATTTAATAATTTTATCAGTTTTTCTTCCAAATTATTTATATAATCTCTATGTACAAATGTATTTTCAGAAAATTTTATCACTAATTCGTCTTTTACTAATTTATCTATAATATTTTCAATTTCATTTTTGGAAATTCCAGATTGAATAGATATAAAATCTATATCTGGGTATTTATCACTAAACTTAAGTATTATTTTTTCAATTATATTTTCTTTATTTCCTTTACTTTTAGATTCAAGTTCACTAATAATTTCTTCTCTAAATCTCTTATGTTTAGGAGGATTTGGGTCTAATATAACTCCACCGCCAATAGTTTCAAGAGGTGAATAGTACCTAACTACAAACTTATCTCCATATTTTGAGCTTATTTCCTCTTCAAGTCTTAATTGAGCAAAACAGCTTTCTCCCGGATACAATTCATCTCTATCTAATAAAACTACTCTACACAATACTTCTTTAGTTCCATGATATAATCTCAATCTATTCCAGTTTTCTACTTTTCTGTTTGAAGTCTTTAATAAATTAAGTTTTACATCTATTATCATACTGCTTTTCATTGAATTTGGAGCTGCTAACACATCTCCCCTATCTATATCTTCTTTTTTTATACCGGTTAGATTAACAGCTACCCTTTGACCAGCATAAGCCTTATTTACACTTTCTCCATGTACTTGAATACTTCTAACTTTAGCTTCTAAGCCCTTTGGATATATATGCACTATCTGTTTTTCTTCTATCACGCCCTCAATTAAGGTTCCTGTTACAACTGTTCCAAAACCAGATAATGTGAAAATCCTATCTATTGGAAGTCTACACGGTACATTACATTTTTTTTCTTCAACTTCTTCAGTCATCTCCATTATAATACTTTTAAGTTTATCTAAACCTTTGCCATTTATAGATGAAACTTCTACAATAGGTGCATCCTCTAAAAAAGTACCTTTAACTCTTTCTTTTATATCTTCAGCAACTAATTTTATCCATTCTTCATCAACTAAATCACATTTAGTAAGTACTATTATGCCTTTTTTTACATCTAAATACGATAATATATCAAGATGTTCCTGTGTTTGAGGCATTACACCTTCATCAGCAGCTATAACAAATAATACTAAATCTATTCCACTTGCTCCAGCTAGCATATTTTTAATAAATCTCTCATGCCCGGGTACATCAACTATCCCAGCTCGTCTTCCATTTGGAAGCTTAAAAAAAGCAAAACCTAAATCTATAGTAATTCCTCTCTTTTTTTCTTCTTTTAGTCTATCAGTTTCTATTCCAGTTAAAGCCTTAATCAAAGTAGTTTTTCCGTGGTCGATATGACCTGCTGTTCCAATTATTATATTTTTCACTGCTCATCCCTACTTTCAATTGACTTTATAGCTTCAGCTATTATTTCAAATTCCTCTTCTTTTATAGTTCTTACATCTAAAATTACTTTTTCATCACTTATTCTAGTTATAATAGGAATTTTATAATTCCTCAAACTTACTTCTATTTTATTAGCTGTAAAATATTTACTGCTTACTGCAATAAGTACTGAAGGCAGCTTTTCAAGTGGAAGGGCTCCACCACCAACTTGAGAATATCCATCTATTAAATCTATTTCTATATTTTTAACCCTTTCTCTTATAATTTGATAAAGTTTATTTGCCTTTTCCCTTAATTCCTCTATACTCATAGTTAACATTCTTAAAGTAGGAATTTCCCTCATAGCTTTTTCTTCATTAAGATATAATCTCAAAGTAGCTTCAAGTGCTGTTAAAGTCATTTTGTCAACTCTCAAAGCTCTCGTAAGTTGATTTTTTTTCATCTTTTCTATATATTCTTTTCTACCAACGATAATACCAGCTTGAGGTCCACCTAAAAGCTTATCTCCACTAAATGTAACTATGTCAACACCTTTTTCTAAACTCTCCTTAACTGTAGGTTCTTTTTTAAGTCCATATTTTGAAAAATCAATAAGAGTTCCACTTCCTATATCTTCTATAACTGGTATATCATATCTTTTTCCTAAAGATACTAAATCTTCTGCTTCTACTTCTTTAGTAAAACCAAGTATTCTATAATTACTCGTATGTACTTTTAAAATAGCAGCTGTTTCTTCATTAATTTTATCTTCATAATCAAACAGATGAGTTTTATTAGTAGTACCTACTTCTACCAGCTTTGCTCCACTTTGCTTCATTACATCTGGTACTCTAAAAGAACCTCCTATTTCAACTAACTGTCCTCTTGATACTATTACTTCTCTATCTTTTGCCATAGTATTTAATACCAATAAAACAGCTGCTGCATTATTATTAACTACAAGCGCTGCTTCTGCACCAGTTACTTTACACAATATTTCTTCTACATGTGTATATCTCAAACCTCTTTTACCACTTGACAAATCAAATTCTAAAGTCGAATAATTACATACAACATCTAAAAGAGCCTCTTTAATACTTTCACTAATTAAAGCTCGTCCTAAATTTGTATGCAAAACAACTCCAGTAGCATTTACAACTCTTCTTAAACTCATTTGATTAGCTTCTTTCACTTCTAAAAAAACGTTTTTTATCAAATCATTTATGTCTATTTTAAAATTTATAAGCTCACTATCTTCAGTTTTTAAAATTTTTTTTCGCAATTTATCAACTTGATTTCTAATAGACTCTACTACGGTAATTCTAGGAAATTCATTTAAAATATTTTGAATTTCTTTTTTATTTAATAATTCATCTATTTTAGGCAAATTTGATAGTAATTCTTTCTTCTTCATTAAATATTCACTCCTGATATAAACTTTTATCTTTATTGTTTTTTTCCATTAAATTATAACATAAATATTCAAATTTCAACTATATATACTTGTAAATTTTTTAACATTAGTAAATTTTCTTATATAAAATCAATTAAAATCTTTTTTTAAGTATATAAAAAATGGCATAAGTCTAAATATTTGTGTAAAATCCTTTACAATTTACACAATCAGAACATAAACTTATGCCTTTATAATAAAACAAATATCAATATGTATTAACAAATAAATTCAAATATTTCCATTTTTAATCTAATTGACTTTTATAAATTTATCTTCTCTTTTTACTACTTTTCCTACAACAGCAAAATCCGTTTTAAGATTTTCTTTATAGAATTTTAAAAGTTCATCTGCTTTTTTTTCTTCAACAGCTATTAAAAGTCCTCCTGATGTTTGAGGGTCAAATAAAATATCTTCCATATATGTTGGTACATCTTTGCTTATTTCGACATTATTTCCTATATATCCTTTATTTCTATATGCTCCAGCTGGTATTAATCCCATATTTGCATTATCTATGGCTTCTTCAATAATAGGTATACTTTTAGAATCTATAATTAAAGTAACCTCACTTCCTTTTGCCATTTCAAAAGCATGACCTAAAAATCCAAATCCTGTTATATCTGTGCATGAATTTACTCCTACTTTTATCATTCCTTCTGCTGCTATATTATTCAAGCATGCCATTACATCCATAGCTCTCTTTATTGTATCTTTTGAAACCATATCTGCCTTTATTGCAGTATTTATTATTCCAAGCCCCAATGGTTTTGTAAGTATTAATACATCTCCCGGTTTAGCATTAGAATTAGCAATTACTCTATCTGGAGAAACTATCCCTGTAACTGAAAGCCCATATTTCGGCTCTTTATCATCAACCGTATGTCCTCCAACTAATAATGCTCCTGCCTCTTTTACTTTTTCAAATCCACCTTTTAATATTTCCGTTAAAATATCTAAAGGTAAACAGCTTGGAAAACATACTATATTTAAAGCTAATATAGGTTTTCCACCCATAGCATAAACATCACTTAATGAGTTAGCTGCAGCTATTTGACCAAACATATATGGGTCATCTACTACAGGTGTAAAAAAGTCTAAAGTTTGTATAATAGCTGTATTATCATCTAATTTATATACAGCAGCATCATCAGAAGTATCTAATCCTACTAATATTTTTTCACTTTCTATTTTAGGTAAATGACACAAAACTTGTGCCAAGGTCTCTGGACCAATCTTAGCTGCTCAGCCTGAACTGCTACTTAATTCTGTAAGTCTTTTGCTCTTTATATTGTCCATAATTTCACCTCCAAAAATATACTACCACATTTTATCTAAGTTTTATATATTCTTTTATCGCTTTAAATCTTTTCTCACCTATGCCTTTGATATTTTTAAGCTCTTCAATATTTTTAAAAGGACCGTTTTTTTGCCTATATTCTATTATTCTTTCAGCATAAGCTTCTCCTATTCCTTTAATTGACATCAGCTCTAATTTTGAAGCAGTATTTATATTTATTTTATAATCATTTAAAATATCATGTCCAATATCATTTCCTGCAGCTTTTATTTTTTGAAATTCTTCACCTTTTTCTGGAATTATTATTTTTTGCTCATCATATACTCTTTTTGCTAAATTAATTCTTTTCCTATCTGCTTTTTCAGTTAATCCTCCTGCCTTTAAAACTGCATCATTTATCCTATCACCTTCTCTTAAAACAACTAAACCTGGATTTTTAACAGCTCCCCAAATATCGACTATTATCTCTTTTGCTTCTATTTCATCTAATGTTTTCTCTTTTATGCTTTCAACTTCTGTTTTTTCTACGATTATTGGTTCCTCCTGTGACTTTACTTTAAATCCTATAATTACAGATGTCATAATAAAAATAATAGTTAGTAAAAAAATCTCCCTTTTACTAAACTTATCCATTTTTTCACTTCCATATACAATAAATTTTATATTTTTAAATCTATATTCACATTTAAATATTCTACTTATTTCGCAAACTTACCTTCTTTTTTCTACATTTCCTTAAATTTTTTTTAATTTTTTGTTATACTAATAAAGTATGACTAAATAATAAATCCAGAGGTGAAATCATGAAGCAAATAATTTCAGTAATATTAGCAATTTGTTTCCTGCTAAATTCTCCTTTAACTGCTAACGCCACCACTTCTAGCAACAGTTTAAACATTTCAGCTGAAAGTGCCATCTTAATTGATGCCGATACAGGTGAAATTCTATATGAAAAAAATAGCAATAAACCTATGTATCCAGCTAGTACAACTAAAATCATGACTGCCTTACTTACTCTGGAAAATGCAAATTTAAATGACAAAATAATTATTGATAAAGAAACTCCTTTTACTGATGGAAGCCGTATATATGTTTTAGAAGGTGAACAGTTTACAGTAGATCAACTGCTCCATGCTCTGCTCATTGAATCTGCAAATGACGCTGCTGTAGCTCTTGCAAAACATATATCTGGAAATATTGAAGATTTTGTTAAGTTAATGAACAAGAGAGCTAAAGAATTAGGAGCTAAAAATACTCATTTTGCTAATCCAAACGGCCTTCCAAACCATGAACATGTAACAACTGCATATGATTTAGCTATGATTGCAAAGTATGCAATGACCATTCCTAAATTTAGAGAAATTGTCAAAACTGTAAGATATAAAATACCTCCTACAAACAAACAATCTGAAACTAGATACCTTAAAAATACAAATAGACTTTTATGGGGAACTGGTAGCCGCAATAAAATACTCTATAAAGGCAAATGGATTGACATTAAATATGACATAGTAGACGGTATAAAGACGGGATATACAACTGAAGCTCAACAATGTCTTGTAGCAACAGCATTTAAAAATAACAGAAGACTTATAAGTGTTGTTTTAAAAGCCATAGGAACTAATGTTTATACAGATACCAGAACTCTTTTAGATTTTGGATTTGATAATTTTAAAAATATGAATATAGTCAAAACCGGCGAAATCATTACAAATGTTAAAATTCCTAATGGAACTGAAAAAAATCTCAACTTAATTACTCAAACAAAACTAACCAAAACTTTTCCTATTAATAAAAAAATCGATAAAATTGATAAAAAAATAGAGCTTAATCAAAAAATTAAAGCACCTATAACAAAAGGAGAAGTTCTTGGAAAAGTAATTTATATTTTAAACGGAAATAAAATTGGACAGGTTAATCTCATTGCAGAAAAATCTATAGATGAAAAAGCAATTTATAAATTTATAAAAAAAATTAAAGACCCTAAAAGCTATTCATTTTTAAAATATATATTATATATTTTCATTATTTACATTATTTGGAGAACTATCGTTACAATAAAAAGATTAAAAAGGAGAAGACTCCGCAGAAAAAGATATTAAAATATAAAAAAGGAGCAAATGCTCCTTTTTTTCATTAATCAACTACGGCTATCATTTCTATTTCTACATTTACATCTTTAGGCAGTCTTGCAACTTCTATACATGCTCTAGCAGGTTTATGTTCAGCAAAATACTGTCCATAAACTTCATTTATTCTTCCAAACTGATTCATATCTTTAATAAATACTGTAGCTTTAACTACTTTGTTTAAAGATGAACCCGCCTCTTCTAAAATCGCTTTAGCATTTTCTAAGCATTGTCTAGTTTCATCTTCTATACTTCCTTTTACTAATTCACCTGTTGCAGGATTTATTGGAATTTGTCCTGATACAAACAGTAAATTTCCAGCTTTAATAGCTTGAGAATAAGGTCCTACAGCCGCAGGTGCTTTGTCAGTATGTACTACTTTAAGTTCCATCTAAAATGCCCTCCTCTTTTGTTTATGTATATATTTAAGTACTAATAATAGAATTCTCTATTATTAGTACTTATTAACTTATTTATTATCAACTCTTATTTCGTCAAGATAATTGTAAATTGTATATCTTGAAACACATAAAACTTTAGCAACATAATCTATAGCACCTTTTATAAGAAAAGCTCCTTGCTGATCTAATTTTTTTACAATATTGACCTTTTCTTCTTTACTCATATAAGCCACTGGCTTACCCATCTGTTTTAATGTATTCTTTACAATATCCGTTAATACATCATTTACCTTATTTCCAATAACTTCTTCAGCTATCTTTTCACTTTCATTTATATCTGTCTGCATTATATCATCAAAAACTCTTCTTGCTATGAAAAGTTCTGAAATATCAAAATTAATACACAAACAGCCTATTACTTCATCATTCTCATCTTTAATAAACATAGTTGATGATTTTAACAACCTTCCATCAGCAGTTTTACCAGTATAATTTATTATATTATCAATATTCTTCTTTCTTACAGCTCTTAGACCTTCTTCTGTCATTGGACTTCCTATACTTCTCCCTGTTACATGACCATTTTCTATAGCAATAATAGAACTATTCATTTTACTAAAATCATGTAGTACTACTTCGCAATTTCTACCAAAAGTCCTTGCTATACCTTCAACTATAGGAATATAACTTTTTAAAATAGGATTTAGAGAATCTGCCATGCTACACCCCCTTCTCTTATAACTTTTTTATTTTATTTTACCACAATATTTACTAACTTTGATGGTACACAAATAACTTTTACTACCTTCTTACCCTCTAAATATGATTTAATTTTTTCACTATTAAGTGCTACTTCTTCAAGTTCTTCCTTAGTTATATTTTTATTAACTTTTACTTTATCTCTCACTTTACCGTTTACTTGCAATACTATTTCTATTTCTTCTTTTACTAAAGCACTGCTATCGTGCTCTGGCCATCTTTCATTGTGAATACTAGATTCATTTCCAAGTAAGTGCCATAATTCTTCTGTCATATGAGGAGCAAATGGTGCTAAAAGAACAAGTATAGTCTTTATTGATTTTCCTATTAATGCATAATTTATTTTTTCCTTTTCTTTATACTTATATGTTTCATTGACTAATTCCATTATAGCACTTATCGCTGTATTAAAATTAAATCTTTCTCTAATATCATCAGAAACTTTCTTTATTGTATTATTTATTACATAATTTAATTCTTTATCTTCACTGCTATTTATATCAATATTTTCAGCATCAATAATTATTTTATCCTTAAGTTCTCCAACTAATCTCCAAACTCTATTTAAAAATCTATATGAACCCTCTACTCCTGTATCACTCCATTCTAAGTCTCTTTCCGGTGGAGCAGCAAATAATATGAACAATCTAGCAGTATCAGCTCCATACTTGCTAATAATTTCTTCTGGACTAACTACATTTCCTTTTGACTTAGACATCTTAGCTCCATCTTTCAATACCATACCCTGTGTTAGTAAATTCTTAAAAGGTTCTTTTACTGGAGAAAGTCCCATATCGTATAATACCTTTGTAAAAAATCTTGCATACAAAAGATGAAGTATTGCATGTTCTACTCCACCAATATACTGGTCTACATCCATCCAATAACTTGCCTTTTCCTTATCAAAAGGCTCTTGTGTATTATTTACATCTGTATATCTTAAGAAATACCAAGATGAATCGACAAATGTATCCATTGTATCCGTTTCTCTCTTCGCCTTTCCTCCACATATAGGACAAGTTGTATTTACAAAACTTTCACTAGTTGTTAAAGGTGACTGTCCTTTTCCTGTAAATACTACATCAGTTGGAAGTAATACCGGCAAATCTTTTTCAGGTACTGGAACTGTTCCACATTTTTCACAATAGATAATAGGTATTGGTGTTCCCCAATATCTTTGACGTGATATAAGCCAGTCACGAAGTCTGAAATTTGTAGTGCGTTTGCCAATATTTTTTTCTTCTATATATTCTATTATTTTCTCACTGCCTTCTTTATTGTTAAGTCCATTAAATTTATCTGAATTAATCATTATTCCACTACTAGTATATGCTGCATCTAAATTTTCAACATCTATACTTTCATCTTCAGGCTTAATTACAGGAATTATATCTATATTATATTTTTTAGCAAATTCAAAATCTCTTTCATCATGAGCAGGTACTGCCATAACTGCACCTGTACCATAATCCATTAATACATAATTTGCAATATACAAAGGTATTTTTTTGTTGTTTAAAGGATTAATAGCATACTTTCCTATAAATAATCCTTCTTTTTCTACATTACTTGCAGTTCTTTCTATTTCTGACATATGAGCTAATTTTTCAATAAAACGCTTTACCTTTTCTTCATATTCTGTACCTTCTACAAGTTCTTCTACTAAAGGATGTTCTGGAGCTAATACCATAAATGTTACACCGTATATAGTATCAGGTCTAGTTGTAAATACATTTAACTCCTTATCGCTTTCATCAATTTTAAATTTAATTTCAGCTCCATAACTTTTTCCAATCCAATTTTTTTGCATTATTTTAACTTTCTCAGGCCATCCCTTTAAAAGTTCTATATCTTCAAGTAATCTATCTGCATAATCTGTTATTTTAAAATACCACTGCTCTAAATTTTTCTTTGTAACTAATGTATCACATCTTTCACACCTGTCATTAACTACTTGTTCATTAGCCAATACCGTTTCACATGAAGGACACCAGTTTACAGGTGATTTTTTCTTATAAACAAGTCCTTTTTCATAAAATTTTAAAAACAGCCATTGTGTCCATTTATAATAATCCGGAAGACATGTAGCTACTTCTCTATCCC
This sequence comes from Caminicella sporogenes DSM 14501, assembly GCF_900142285.1. Taxonomy (NCBI): domain Bacteria; kingdom Bacillati; phylum Bacillota; class Clostridia; order Peptostreptococcales; family Caminicellaceae; genus Caminicella; species Caminicella sporogenes. The sequence goes on from NZ_FRAJ01000003.1 coordinate 338,134, forward strand.
AATCGTAGCTTATACCTAACTGCATTAACTGCTTTTTCATTTCAGCAATATTTTTTCTTGTCCATATATCCGGATGTATGTTATGTTTAATAGCTGCATTTTCAGCTGGTAATCCAAATGCATCCCATCCAATTGGATGTAATACATTATAGCCATTCATCTTTTTATATCTTGCAATTACATCTCCTATTGAATAATTTCTAACATGCCCCATATGAAGTTTACCTGAAGGATATGGAAACATTTCTAAAGCATAATATTTTTTCTTTGTAGTATTTTCACAAACTTTAAAAGCTTTTTCTCTTTCCCATATTTCCTGCCATTTCTTTTCAATTTCTTGAAAATTATATCTATCCATTATCTACTCCTCCTTATTATCATTATCTATAATCATGATAAATAAAAAAGGTACCTGAAAATTCTCCCCCATATAATATATAGGGACGAGAAATTTCCCGCGGTACCACCCTATTTAGCATAATAATGCTCTCTTTTATGGTTTTTTAAAGGTAACCAACCTCTACAACACAAAATCTAGGCAAGTTCAAAAGCTATCTATGTCGATTCACACCAACCATCGACTCTCTGAAATAGAATCACTTTCTACTACTCCTAGAATATGCTGTATTCTATTTTCAATTAGTCATATTGTTATCATTTATTGTAATAAGTTTCTTACATTGTGTCAATATCAAATTCAACATATTTAGCATCTTTCCATATTCTTTCCAAATCATAAAATTCTCTTTCTTCTTTTGTAAATATATGTACTACTACATCTATATAATCTAATAATATCCATTTTCCTTCTTTATATCCTTCTTTATGATTAATAAAAATTTCTTCTTCATTTAATTTCTTTTCTACTTCATCAGCAAGTGCAATTGTATGTCTAGTAGAATTACCTGTTGCAATGACAAAATAATCTGCTATTGACGATAAATTTTTTACATCTAATATTTTTATATCATTCCCCTTTTTATCATCAATAATTCTACTTATCTTAAAAGCCAGTTTATCAGAACTAATTTGCATTGACTTTCCTCCCTACAAACTTTTATTTCTATTTACTATTATACTATTTCTAGCCAATATACTGTTTAAATGTAATAACTTTCCCTTTTTAACAACATATGTAATAGTTTTATCTAATGCCAATAAAATCCCTTCATCTAAATTAGAAAAAGCAGCTTGTCTTAATTCATCTACTCCCGGAAAATCTCTACTTGGTTCAATGTAATCGGCAATATATACTATTTTTTCTAATATAGACATATTTTCTCTCCCGGTCGTATGGTATTTTATAGCATTTAAAATATCACTATCACTAATATTTAGCTCTCTTTTTATTAATTCTGCTCCTATCTGCCCATGTGCCAAATTTATATCAAATTTTAAAACATCATCTAACTTTAAACCAAACTGTACTATATATTCTCTAGCCTCATCATCTTGTAAATCTTTAGCATAATCATGAAGCAGCCCTGCAATTTTTGCCTTTTCTATCGGAGCATTATATAATTTTGCAAGTTTTTCAGCTGTTTCAGAAACTCCTAAAGAGTGAATAAACCTTTTGCTGCTCACTCTTTTTTTTAATTGACTAGTCAAATATTCCATATCGTACAATTTTTACACCCCTATTATTTATAAATATAATTTATTTTTATAAATATAATGTTCAACAGCCTCTGGCAATAAATATTTTACACTTCTTCCTTCTTTTATTCTATCTCTTATATCAGTAGAAGATATTGCAAGAGCAGGAACAGAAGTTATAAAAATATTTGCACTGTATTCTCTTTTATAAAAATCTATTTTTTTCTTAAGTTTTTCTTCATCAAATCCGGGTCTTGTAGCTCCAATAAAACTACACAGTTTTAAAAGCTCCTCTGGTGATTTCCATGTATCTATCTCATATAATGCATCTGCACCCGTAATAAAGAAAAGCTCCGTATCGCTTCCAAAAATATTTTTTAACTTTTTTATAGTTTTTATTGTGTATGATATTTCTTTATCCTTTATTTCAATTTCTGATACTTCAAAATAAGGATTTGTAACTGTAGCTAATAAAGTCATAATATATCTGTCTTTTGCACTAGAAAGAGTTAAACTATCTTTATGTGGGGGAATACCTGAAGGAATAAATATTATTTTTTCCAGCTGAAATTGAGTTCTTACTTGTTCTGCTAAAACTAAATGTCCATAATGTATTGGATCAAATGTTCCTCCCATTAAGCCTATTCTTTTCATGCTATCCTCCAATTTCCAACATTTTAATATTTTACTTATACATTTTATCAAATGATTGTCAGTTAAGCACCTGTTTTTTAAAAAAATAGTGGTCAGAGGACCACCATTTTCTACTTAGGCAAATCTATTTTAGGTTTCTTTTTAGATTTTCTATATATAACAAATTTTCTTCCTATAGCTTGAACAAATTCTGAATTAGTTAATTTAGCTACTTTGTTAGCAGTTTCTTTAGTATCTAATAAGCTATTTTTCTGTATACTTACTTTAACAAGTTCACGTGCTTCTAATGCATCATTTAACTGATTTATAAATGCCTCACTTATACCATCTTTTCCTATTTGAGTAATAGGTTCTATTTTATTAGCTAATCCCTTTAAAAAAGCTCTCTGCTTACTTGTAATCAACTCTTTCACCTCTTAATCATAATACTCAAATTCTATATCTAATATTTTAACTGTGTCTCCATCTTTAATTCCTATTTCTTTCAACTGTTCAAATATACCTCTGTTTTTTAATATATTTTGAAAACGTCTAATTGAATCAATATCATTAAAATCAGTTGAGTATACTAATTTTTCAATAGGTTTTCCTTCAACAATATAAAAGTTATTTTCCTTTCTTACAATTACTTCTTTTCTATCATCTTCTAAACTATCCAATGTATAAATTTTATGAGTTTCCTGATCATTTATAATTTCAACATTATCTTCGATTTTATCTAATAATTCAATTACATACAGTAAAAGTTCTCTTAAACCTTTTTTAGTAGCTGCTGAAATTGGAAATACTTTATATCCTCTTTCATTCATTATCTTTTCAAATTCTTTATATTTACTCATATCTTCGAGTAAATCTATTTTGTTAGCAGCTATTACCTGCTGCTTTTCAGCTAATTTGGGATTATAAAGTTTCAGCTCTTCATTTATTTTTTCAAAATCATCAATAGGGTCTCTTCCTTCAATTCCTGAAATGTCTACTACATGTATAAGAAGTTTTGTTCTCTCTACATGTCGTAAAAATTCATGTCCAAGTCCTATTCCTTCATGAGCTCCTTCTATTAATCCGGGTATATCCGCTAGTACAAAACTTTTTCCCCTAATTTCTTCAACTACACCTAAATTTGGAGTAATAGTAGTAAAATGATAATTTGCAACTTTAGGAGTTGCCTTTGTAACAACGGATAAAATTGTTGATTTTCCAACATTAGGAAATCCTATCAACCCTACATCAGCCAATAATTTTAATTCTAATATAATCCATCTCTCTTCTCCATAATCTCCTGCCTCTGCAAAACCGGGTGCCTGTCTAGTAGAAGTTTTAAAGTGAATATTTCCCTTACCGCCTTTTCCTCCTCTTGCAACAACTGCTCTCTGTTTATTTCTAACAAGGTCTGCTATAACAAGTCCGGTTTTTTCATCTCTTACAATCGTTCCCGGAGGAACTTTAAGGATTAAATCTTCTCCGTCTTTTCCAAACATTTTTTTGCCTTTTCCATTTTCTCCAGATTCAGCAATATACTTTTTCTTATATCTAAAATCCATTAAAGTCCTAAGCCCTTCATCAACTTCAATGATTACATTACCACCACGACCGCCATCTCCACCATCTGGTCCTCCTGCCGGTACATACTTTTCTCTCCTAAAGGAAACTGCTCCGTTTCCACCTTTTCCACCTTTTACAAAAATTCTTGCTTTATCTACAAACATCTATATCACCCTATAACTTTTTAAATAGTACTAATTACCAAATTAATTATATCAGTAATTAATTTTTAGTCAATAATTTATATTGTCATCATATTTATTTTTTCCTTTTATTTAGTATGCAATTCATCAATAAAAAAGAAAAGCAGGTATTAAAAAAATACCTACCTTGCTTTAATATAAAACGATAAAACCCATACTTTGCAGTATGGGCAATTAACTATTGAGCTACTTTAGTTTCGATAGGATAAACACTTACTTGTTTTCTCTTTTTATCTTTTCTTTCGAATCTAACTACACCATCTATTTTCGCAAATAGTGTATCATCTCCACCTCTACCAACGTTTTTACCTGGATGTATTTTTGTTCCTCTTTGTCTTACTATTATACTTCCAGCTGAAACGATTTGACCATCTGCTCTCTTTACACCAAGTCTTTTAGCTTCACTATCACGACCGTTTTTAGAACTACCTACTCCTTTTTTACTTGCAAAAAGCTGTAAATTTATTTTGAATAGCATCTTTACACCTCCTCATCCTGAAATGATATATAATCAGGATACATCTCCTTAGTTCCCTTCATTCCTATTAACATAGTAGCTATGATAACATCAGCCTTTTCCCTTTTAGCTTCTGTAATCTCTTCTGGAAGCTCACAGTAAAGGTACCCATCCTCAATCTCATATACGACATCAATATCAGCTACTTCATACAGAGCTAATACAGCAGTCTGGGCTAATATAGATATGCTTGCACATACTATATCTCTACCCTTTTCATCTGCATATGCATGTCCTTTAACTGTAAAAGACTTTACACATCCATTTGAATTTCTTTTAATTTTTATATTAATCATTATTTAAAACCTTATGCATTTATTTTTTCTATTTTAACTTTTGTATATGGCTGACGATGTCCTTGCTTCTTTCTATAATCTTTTTTAGGCTTGTATTTGAAAACTATAATTTTTCTTGCTTTTCCCTGCTCTACTACTGTAGCAGTAACTTTAGCTCCATCAACATACGGAGCTCCAACTGAAAGCTCTCCATTGTTTGATACAGCTAAAACTTTATCAAACTCAATAGAATCTCCTGCAGCTGCTTCAATTTTTTCAACAAATAATACATCGCCTTCTTGAACTCTGTATTGTTTTCCGCCAGTTTCAATTATTGCGTACATTCTTACACCTCCTCCAACCCAGTCTCGCCAGATACAGGTAACATAAAGTTTTAAACCTTATCTGAGCGGCTACACAACAAATATATATTAACATAGTAAAAAATGAAAGTCAACATAATAATTTTAATTATGTACTGTTTAATATTTCTTTAATCCTCGATAATTTCCCCATAAACTTCACTTTAAAATCGTTTACATGTATCTCTTTGTTTCCAAGAATTACTATTTTTAAATTTAATATCTTTTCTAATTCTTTCAAATAACTTTTTCTCTCTACATTTAAAACATTCTCTATTTCTGGATTTACTTCTATTATTACCCCTTCAGAATTTGTATGTAGAGATATCCTCTTTAGTTCATGTTCTATATAATTTATAATCGTATCCTGTGCAAATACTCTCCCTGTACCATTACAATATGGACAGCTTCTTTCAAGAATAGAACTAATCCTGTTTCTCACTTTTTTTCTAGTCATTTCAAGTAAGCCTAGTTGAGTCATACCAAGTATATTGGTTCTCACTCTATCTTTTGACAATTCTTTATTTAAAATATCTATTATCTGTTTTTCTCTACTACTATCTTTCATATCAATAAAATCTATAATTATTATACCGCCTATATCTCTTAATCGTAGCTGCTTTGCTATCTCTTTTGCAGCTTCCATATTGACTTTAAAAATAGTTTCTTCTAAATCATTCATTCCTACATACTTACCCGTATTAACATCTATAATTGTCATAGCTTCCGTTTCATCTATAATTATATATCCACCACTTTTTAACCATACTTTAGAACTTAAAGCATTTTTTATTTTCTTTTCTATTCCTAAATAACTAAATATATTTATACCCGGGTCAAAATATTTTACCCTATTTTTAAGATGAGGTGAAATCAATTCAAGAAAATCTAAAATTTTCTCATAGTACACCTTGTCATTAATTTTTAATTCATCAATATCATCTGTAAACATATCTCTCACAGTTCTATGAATTAAATCTAAATCTTTATATATAAGTTTTGGAGCAAATGTAAATTTCTTTTCTCTTTCTATTTTTTCCCAAAGTCTTAATAAATATTTTAAATCTTCTCTTAAATCTTCTTCATTTTTGCCTTCTGATTCTGTTCTTATTATTATTCCAATTTTATCTGGTCTTATATTTTCAATAATTTCTTTTAATCTCCCTCTTTCTTCTTCACTTTCTATTTTTCTGGATATACCGACATAATCTACATAAGGCATCAAAACCAAATATCTTCCGGGAAAAGTCAAATGAGTCGTAACCCTCGCCCCTTTACTATCAATTGGTTCTTTTATAACCTGTACTACTATTTCCTGTCCATTTTTAACTACATCTCTTATAGAAACATCTTTGTAAGAAACATTTTTATCGTTTAATAATTCAGGTGGCATAGCATCTTTAACATATAAAAAAGCATTTTTTTCAAGTCCTATATCTATAAAGGCTGCCTGCATTCCCGGCAATACATTTTTGACTCTTCCTTTGTAAATATTTCCAACAATCCTCTTTGAATTTTTAGTTTCAATATAATACTCTACTAAATCATTATTTTCTAATATAGCCACTCTACTTTGAGCTAGCCCTGAATCTATAACAATTTCATTCATTAAATACCACCCTGTCAATTATTTTATAATATTATCAAGCGAAATTAATCTTCCATCTTCACTGAGTGCAAAAAGTTGTAATCTATGCACTCTTGTTTTTTCCAAATCAATTTGCATTTTTTCCATCTCTACAAGTTTTTCTACTACTACTTCAGGTTTTAAATTCCCCCTACTCCCCGTAGCTAAAGTCATTTTTAAATAAACATTTTTATCTTCTACTGCAAGTACTATTATTTCTCTTATCTGCTCTCTTATATTAACTTTTTTTACTTTTTTTCTTTTTCCTATTCTGTTATATAAAATCTCTTTTTTCAATAAAAAATTATTTAATATATTTTCAACTTCTTGCACAGTATAAGCTTTTAAAGTTTTACACTTTACAGCATAAAGTCCATATTCAACTAAACTCATAAGAGATTTGCTCTTAACATCTATATATTTAGCTTTTATAAATTCAATTCCATGAGGCAACTGTTCATTTAATTCAATAATAAACTTTTTTAAGTTAATTTCTTCTGTTACTTCTAATGTCAAGTACTCTCCCTCACTTGAAACTCCTACTGGCAGAGGAGAAGCAAAAGAAATTATAGGATGAGGATTAAAACCCTGTGTAAATTTAAGAGGTATATTCGCTCTTCTTAAAGCTCTTTCAATTACTTTCATAAGTTCAAGGTGAGAAATAAATTTTAATCTATCCTTTTTCGTAAATTTTACAAGTATTTTATACATCAGCAGACACCACCTATTAAATCAGTATTAATACCACATCCAGTACAACCTAATCTACAATCTCTTGTAAGCTCACCTTTTTTTGCTTTTTCATTTTCCTTAATAAGATACCTTTTTGAAATTCCCGCTTCAATATGATCCCATGGTAAAATTTCATCATATTCACGTTTTCTATTGGCATAAAAAGCTGGGTCTATTCCACATTCACTTAATGCCTTCATCCATTTATCATATTTAAAATGTTCTTGCCAACCATCAAATTTACAGCCCTTTTTCCATGCTTTTATAAGAACATTAGAAAGTCTTCTATCTCCTCTTGCAAAAACAGCTTCTAAAAAACTAGTTTTTGCATCATGATAATTATATGTAATATTTCTGTGCTTTAATTTTTTTACTAAATACTTCTGTTTTTCAACTAAAGTTTCTATGGAATCTTGAGGTTCCCATTGAAAAGGAGTAAAAGCCTTTGGCACAAAAGAAGAAGTACTTATTGTAACATTTAATCTCCTTCCTCTTTTTTCCTTTGGAGTATTATAGAATATATCTACAACTTTATATCCCAAATCAGCTATGCCATCTAAATCTTCATATGTTTCAGTTGGCAATCCAATCATAAAATAAAGTTTTACAGAACTCCAACCTAAACTAAATGCATTAGTAACTGCATCAATTAAATCTTTTTCTTGTACACCTTTGTTTATCACATCTCTAAGCCTCTGAGTCCCTGCCTCTGGAGCAAATGTAAGTCCCGTTTTTCTTACCTTCTGTATTTCTTCAATAAGTTTTATAGAAAATGAATCAAGTCTTAAAGAAGGAACTGAAACTCCTATTTTCTTACTAATATAATTATCTATAAGATTTTTAACTAAGTAATCTAATTCTGAATAATCACTTGTACTAAGAGATGATATAGATAACTCTTCATAACCTGTATTTTTAAGAAGTTTTTCTGCAAGTTCTAATGATTTTTCAGCTTTTCTTTCTCTTACAGGCCTATATATCATACCAGCTTGACAAAATCTACATCCTCTAGTACATCCTCTGAATATTTCAACCATAGCTCTATTATGAACTACATTCCCGTAAGGAACTATGACTTTTTCAGGATAAAATACGTCATTTAAATTTTTTATAATTCTCTTTTTTATTTTAACAGGATATTTACTATCTATGGGATAAAAAGATTTTATTGTATTATCATCATTATACTCTACTTTATAAAATCTTGGAATATACACACCTTCAATTTGAGAAATTCTATCAAAGAACTCATCTCTATTAATTTTTTTTGCTTTAACTTCCCTATACACATCAATTATTTCTAATATGGATTCTTCAGATTCTCCTATTACAAATACATCAATAATCTCTGCAAGCGGTTCAGGGTTATAAGCACATGGTCCACCAGCAATAATTATTGGATGGTTTTCATTCCTATCCTCACTTTTTAAAGGTATATTTCCCAAATCGAGCATATTCAAAATATTACTATAGCTCAATTCATATTGTAATGTAAAACCTAAAAAATCTAACTCATCAATAGGACTATGACTTTCTAGCGTAAATAATGGTATATTTTCCTTTCTCAATATTTCTTCCATATCCACCCATGGTGCAAATACCCTTTCACAATATATATCATCTATTTCATTTAATAAATTATATAAAATATGCATTCCTAAATGCGACATTCCTACTTCATATATATCCGGAAATGCAAATCCAAATCTAATTGTATTTTCTCTTATTTCTTTTTCATAGCTGTTTACTTCTCCACCGATATATCTACTTGGTTTTTCAACCTTATAAAGTATATCGTCTAAAATTTGATTCATCGGTTGTTCCTCCTTAAAAAAACTTTATATTAGTATTTCATCTTTTTTGTATATAAATTAATAATTTTTCACAAGTATTTTATCAATTGAATATGATTATAACAATTTATTAAGTATATATATCATCATATTTTCAGCCTAAAATAAAAAACTGCCATCTTTTATTCTTATCAACATTTGCAGATGGCTAAAAAAAAATTAGTATTCTATTTTTAAATAAATTCACATCAGTTATTATGATATTAACACAAATAATAAAAAATATCAATTCACAACTATTAATATATTTTACAAAAAAATAAACTATTATGATTATTATTTTTATATACTCATATCACTATAATCTATGTAATCTTGAGGGTCTACCGTTTCATCATTTATCCAAAGTTCAAAATGTAAAAACGAACTATTTATATTTCCAATATTACCCAATCTCTCACCCTTTAACACTTTCTGTTTTTCTTTTACAAATATATCTTTAAGATTACTATATATACTAAATATATTTTCACCATGATTAATTTTAATAAACTTACCTAAGCTCTCACTTTCTCCTATCAACTCAACTATACCATCATCAATTGATTTTACTATATTTGTATTTATTCCCTGTATATCAATTCCCCTTTGAAAATGTATTCTATCCGTTAACAAATCATAATTCTCTCCATAAGAAGAAATTATAACTCCATCTAAAGGCTTAACAAATTCAAAACTCGAACTATTTTCCTCAAATACTGGTATATTCTTTATTGTAAAATCTTTTATCTTTGAAGTATATTTTAATACTTTGTCTACCCCATTTTTATAATCATATTGAGTATATAATACTTTTTTTATTAATGAAGATGTTTCTTTTGTTATTGGAGAATCAATGCTTTTTAAAATTATTATCGTTGAAACAATAACTATACATATTAATATCTGCCCTAATAATCTTTTCAAAAAATTTTTAGTTTTACCCATCTTTCTAGTACCCGAATAATATTTACGATAATTCTTATAATTTACCACAGAGCTTTTATATTTTTTTTTATAATATCTATCCATAAATTCCCTCCTTAATTCCAAATTTACCAGCACCATAGCTTAATATAATATATTTAAAATCAAAATTATTTATTACAATAATAGTCAAAAAATAAAAAGACCCTTTTAAAAAACTAAGGGTCTTTAAAATCGTATTTTTTGTTTTCTCATTCCAACATTTAAAACTATACCAAGGGCTAGCATACTTGTTATTAAAGAACTTCCTCCATAACTCATAAAAGGCAGTGTAACACCTGTTACAGGCATAATCCCCATCGTCATTCCAATATTTTCAAATATTTGAAATGCAAACATAAAAGTAATACCTGTAACTATCAGAGAACCGTATACATCTTTTGCATTTTTTGATATGTTTACCATTTTGTATAAAAATGCAAAGTAAAGCAGCATTAAAAAAAGTCCTCCGATAAACCCTAACTCTTCTCCTAATACTGCAAAAATAAAATCAGTTTCCTGAACTGGCAAATAATCAAATCTATGATATTTACCTTTAAAAAGTCCTCTTCCTAAAATTTTTCCTGAACCAATTGTTATCTTTGACTGCATAACATGATAATTCCCCGGTAAATTTGGATTATTTGGATGCAAAAAAGCATCTATTCTTTCTTTTTGATGTTTTTCCAAAAATCTATAAACAATTGGTAGAGAAAGTACTCCTCCAGCTCCACTCCAAAATACAATTTTCATATTAATTCCAGCTACAAATAACATTCCAAAAGTAATAATTATAAATACTAACGCCGAACCTAAATCAGGCTGTTTCAATAATAACAATATAAAAGGTGCTGCAAAAATAATTGGTCCTATTAAATCATAAATAGTATCTAATTTTCTATATTTACTTTCCAAATATTTTCCAAAAGAAAGAATATATCCTATTTTGGCAAATTCAGAAGTTTGAATATCTATTGGTCCTAAATGAATCCAACTCCTAGCGCCACCTCTAATCACTCCAAGTCCGGGAATATAAACTAACAATAAAAATAATATCGACAAAACATATATTAACTTATAAAAATCACCAAAATCATTATAATCTACAGCTAAAATCAAACTAACTAGTGCTATTCCAATGAAAAACGCTACAATTTGTATTTTAACCTGCCGTTTTATATCTATTTTTTTTAAATCATATTTTATATTATCATCATTTAGTAAATTTATTGATTGCGTTGCACTACTTATGATGAGTATACCTATTAAAAATATTATCAAAACAACTATTATCAATCCTAAATCTAAATTTTTCAAGAGCTTTTTATCGAGCATAAGCCACCTCAACACTAAAAATTTTATATAAAATTATAACATATAATCTCTTATCAAAACAATATAAATTAATCAAAACAAAATCTAAAAGCCCCCTTTTTATGAGGGCTTTTAGCATTATCTATTTTTCATTTTTTTAATTGGAATATTAGCTACTAATGCAGGCATTACTTTTTCATCACTCTCTGTGCGTGTAATCTTTATATCTAATCCACTTTCATCTATTTCCATATAATCTGATATTACATTAAGCAAATCACCTTTAACCATTTCCAAAAATTTTTCAGAACAGCTAGTTCTGTCATGAATTAATACTAGTTTAAGTCTTTCCTTTGCAACATCTTTACTTGACCCTTCTCCCTTTCCAAAAAACTTAAACAAATCTAGCATCTAGTATCCCCCTTATTTATTTAAACGAAAAAATTTTGCTAATTTAGCCATGAAACCTTCTTGTACTTCAAGTTCCAAGAAAGGAACTTCTTCCCCTAAAATCCTTTTAGCAATATTCCTAAATGCACGTCCAGCCATAGAATTATCATCGCTAACAGCTGGTTCACCTCTATTTGTAGAAATAACTATAGATTGATCATCAGGTACTACACCTAATAAATCTATTGCTAAAATATCTGTCATATCTTCAATATTCATCATATCGCCTTTTTTAACCATATCTATTCTTATCCTATTTATTATAAGCTTTGGATCTCTAAGTTCTGCAGCTTCTAACAGTCCAATTATTCTATCAGCATCTCTAACAGCTGAAATTTCAGGAGTAGTTACTACTATAGCCTTGTCTGCACCTGCAATAGCATTTTTAAATCCCTGTTCTATTCCTGCTGGACAATCAACTAATACAAAATCGTAAATTTCTTTCAAATCACCACAAAGTTTTTGCATTTGTTCAGGTGAAACAGCTGTTTTATCTTTTGTCTGTGCAGCAGGTAACAAATAGAGGTCATCAAATCTTTTATCACGTATTAAAGCCTGTTTAAGCCTACATACTCCTTCTACTACATCAACTATATCATAAACTATTCTATTTTCCAATCCCAATACAACATCTAAATTTCTAAGTCCTATATCTGCATCAATAACAACTACTTTCTTACCTAACATAGCAAGACTTGTTCCAATATTAGCAGTTGTAGTTGTTTTACCTACTCCTCCTTTACCAGAAGTAATAACTATAACTTCTCCCATATATATCCTCCCATCGTAATTTATAATTTTCCACAATTATCTTTTTTTAGTTAAATATGGTTCAATAACTATCATATCATTTTTAATGAAGGCAATCTCAGGGTATTTTGGATTAAAAATATTGCTATCAGGAGACCTTGCTATATAATCAGCAATTCTAAGTTGCGTTGGAATTAATTTTAATGCCGTTACAAATGCCTTTCTATTTCCATTTGCTCCAGCATGAGCTATTCCTCTAAGTACTCCCATTACAACTATATTTCCATGAGCCCTGACTTCAGCTCCTGGATTTATATCTCCTATGATTACTAAATTTCCTTCAAATTCGATTTTAGTACCTGAACGCAAGGTACTATTCACAAACTTAGTAATACCTTCTTCTAAGCCTTCAAAAACTTCTATTTTACTTTTTTCTGCTGCACTACTCTTTATTTCTTCTCTTACCATAATCATTCCATATTTATTGTTAATAATATCAATTATTTCATCCTCTTCATTTTTAGATAATAATTTGCCTTGTATTGATTTTACTTTTGCACCCTCAAAAAAATTCTTTGCCTTCTCAAGTCTTTCAATTAGTTGTCGTTTAATACTTTCAAAATCACTAGTTTCATTTAAAAGAAGTACTAATCCATCTTTTGTTCCTTTAAATTCTACATAATTTTTTAAATCCATCAAGAGTTACCTCCATAATACAAAGCTTATATTTTTATATTTCTTCAGTAATGCTGTTATTCCTTCTTTTGCTTCAATATTTTTTATAAATAATGCCGAGGAGTACTGCCCTCAGCATTACATAATAAAATTATTCAGACTCAGTTTTTTGTTCATTTGATGAAATATTATCACTTACTTCTTTATTTAACCCCAGATATTCAGCAATAACTTCCCTAGCTATAGGTGCTCCATATCCTCCATGACCACCTTGAACTAAGAGTACTACAACTGCAATCTGAGGGTCTTCATAAGGAGCAAAAGAAACAAACCAAGAAAAATTATCATAATTTTCTTTAAATCTATCAATCATTTCATTGGTAATTTTATAATTTGACAATTTTTTTATTGCTTCTCTCATTATATTTCCTTCATCTATATAACCCTTTGTCAGCTTATTTACTACTTCATCAGTTTTCCCTTCTTTTTGAAGCTTTTCAAGCTCTTTTTTTCTACTCTCATATATCTTTTTAGATTCCTTTTCAACCATATCTAAAGATAAGTTTTTTGATATATATTTTAAATGTTTTTTTAAATACTCAACTTCATCTTTTGGAGGAATTTTTCCACTTTTTTCTGCTGTTCCAGTTTTCGCACCTACTAAAACTGGAAATTTTTTAAATACTTTTCTAGCAGTTCCTTTATCTCCTTGAGTTACTTGAAGCATTCCCTTCATTATATGTTTTAAATTTTCATCATTTACAAGTTTTATTTTAACCTTTTTATTATTATTGATTTCTTCATTTCCTATCTTTTTTACAAGGGTCAATTTATTTAAATATCCACCATTAGCAATTGCAGATATATATCTTGCCATCTGTATAGGTGTATAAGCATGAGCACCTTGTCCAATTGCAAGGTTAAAGCCATCTCCTTCTCTAAATTTCATTTGGTTATAATAACTATACTTAACTAAATCTGTCAATTCATTAATTTTCTCTTCTTTAACACCTATTTTCTTCATTCTATTAGCTATTTCATATCTCTTAGGATTTTCATCAGCCCAAGATACTATCTTGTCTATAACTTCATTCAATTTTTCTTTAGAAGACAATACTTCTTCGGTAAAATAATCTTTTGCTATAGATTTTAATTTTCTTTTCAATAATGTTTTTATCGTAAGTGCTTTTTTATTTGGAGTAGGCACTCCATATGAAACTTCTCCTATTTCTATTCCCGTTTTTTCTCCTAATCCAAATTTTTTGGCGTATTCTAATATATCACCTATATTAATATCTATTCCTAAAGGCTTATTATCTTTAGAATCTCGTGCATTAATTTGCCCATTGGATAAATTAAAAAAATAAGTATTAACAGATTCTTCTAAAGCTTTATATAAATCTACATAACCATGAGATGTTCTATATAAATTCCACTTCCAGCTACCAAAAGTTTTATTACCTCTTTTCAAATATCCTACATCATAAAATTTTCTATTTGGATCTAATCCCTTTTCAAGTCCCGCAAGTCCCGTAATCATCTTAAATGTAGAACCCGGCTGCACAGCAGTTAAAGTTGCTATGTTATACAAAGGTCTTGGAGCTATTGGATCTCTTTTATTTTCCGGCTGTAATCTAGCCCAATCTTCACTTGAAATACCAGTTGCAAAAAGATTTGGGTCATAAGAAGGATAATTTGCAAGTGCAAGTACTTCTCCCGTCTTAACATTAACAGCTACTACTGCTCCAGATTTTGCATTTTTAAACGCTTCTGAATACCTATAATCTCCCCACTTACTTTTAAAAACTCCACCTCTTTGAATTGCTTCAAGAGCCTTTTTTAAAGATTCTTGAGCAGTTCTTTGAAGATTTGCATCAATAGTTAAATAAATATCTTTTCCTGATATTGGTTTGTTTACATATTCATATTCTTTTACAGTTCTTCCATATGCATCCACTTCTACTGATTTACACCCATTTTTTCCCTTTAACTCTAACTCATATTTTCCTTCTATTCCCGTTTTACCTATAATATCGCTCTTTAAATATCCATTTTTCTTCACATATTTTTCTATTTCCGACTCACGAGAAATCTTACCTAAATATCCAATTACATGAGCTGCAAGCTCTTTATTTGGATAATATCGTATAGGTTCAATTACTACACTTATTCCCGGTAATTCCATACCGAGCTCTTCAATATAAATCGCAGTCTTTTCTGAAATACCTGATGCTATTTTTAGCGGTTTATATTTTTTATATCCTTGTTCTTTTAAAGCATGACGAATAATTAAAATTTTCCTAGCTTCTTCATCTGTATACTTTGTACTAATTTTAAACTTTTCTCTGATTTTTTTAAATGCTTCTCTTGCACTAATTTTTTCATCTAATCCATAACTTTTTAAAAAATTATCCTTTTCTATTTCAGGTAAAAATTTCATAAGTTTAACTGAAATTGGTGGTGTAATACCCATATATGCTAAAATTTCTTGAGCTTTATACACATCTAAATTTTTAATTGGAATATTTTCAGCAACAATTTTATTAAATACAGCTTTTGCATCTTTTAAATTTTCATATTCTTTACCTTTTGACTTAAGCCACTGCTCAATTTCCCTATCAAAAGAATAGTAGTATTTACCATTTTCTATTATTATAGGAAACTCTATATGTTTTTCATTAAAATTATCAAGTATGTCAATTATTTTAATTGCAATTTCATTAAGATTTTTATTAGGTAAATCACTTCTGAGCATTTGAACTGTAAAACTAGATTTATTTCCAGCTAACAACTCTCCATTTCTGTCAAATATTTCACCTCGTTTTGCTATAACAGGTATATTTTTTTTTCTTCTGTTCTCGGAAATTTCTCTGTACTTCTCTCCATCAACTACTGTTAAAACAGCTAATCTTAAAATAAAAATAACAAATATAACTATAAAACTAACTATTATTTGATTATTTCTATCATTTAGCTTTTTAAGCATACATATCACCCAATTTTTTACTTACTGACATAGTATTTATAATAAAACCATTTATATACAAAAATACCTACGGTTATATTGTATACCATCTCAAATAAAGTTACTTTTTTTAATACAAACCAAAAATTGCTAGAATAATTTAAAAAGTATAATATTAAACAATATATCAAATAATAAAATATAGTTGAAACTGCAATTAAAAAAATAGGTGTTAGTAAATTATCTTTAAATAATTTTTTTTCTAATCCCCCTATAAAATAACTTATAAATAAATAAATTAATAAATTTATTCCAATAGCTCTACTAAAAAAGAAATCCTGCAGAAGACCGGCTAATATCCCTGCAGTAATCCCTTTTTTTCTGCCATTTAATAGACTTATTATAATTACTAAAATAAGGGCTGTATTTGGTAATATACCAGCAATTCTAAAGTATTGAAATATAGTTGTCTGTAATATAAAATTTAATATTACCAATAAATATAATAAGTACTTATTCATTCTAAACCCCTTTTACTATGTATTTTTTTTGGTATAACTAAAACTCTATCTATCTTTTTAAAATTAACTGCTGGTTTAACTATTACAGTTTTTAATAATTCATCTTTTTTTGCAATAACATCAACAACTTTGCCAATAAGAATTCCTCTAGGATATATTCCAAGCCCTGAAGTTATTATTTCTTCACCTACATCTATATTTTTTTGAGGGTCTATCAAATATCCTACAAGGTTTTCTTTACCCTTGCCATTAATGAAACCTATGTTATTTTCATCTACACTAAGTACTTCAAAACTGACTCTACTTTTGTTATCCATTATTGATATAACTTTAGACCAATTTTGTCCAACTTCATAAACTAGACCTACTAATCCATCACCATTAAGAACTACGCTATTTTTAGTAATTCCCTTATTACTTCCCGCATCTATAGTAAACATAGTAAACCAATTTCCAGGGTCTTTAGCTATAACATTACATGCTACATAATCATCTATACCTTTTTCAGATGTATAATTTAGTATTTTTTTTAAGTTTTCTAAATCCTTCTTTTCCTGCCTAGTCAGCGTAAGAAAAATTATCTTCTTCTTAAGCTCTCTATTTTCCTCTCTTAACCTTTCATTTTCTTTATCTAATTTCCATACTTTAGTTAATGGCTGTATTATTTCATAGATAAAATTACTGCCCATATATAAAAATTTTTGCACAGGAGTAATGACACTTCCTACTTGTCTTTCTGGAAAGGTTATTTTTTCTCTACCACCATATGATTTCCCTATAATACCAATAATAATGATAGTAACTAATGTTACTATCATTATTTTTTTTCTTAAAACATTAAACATTTAAAATCACCACTTTAGCCATTTCTCTTAGTAGAAATAAAAACCCTTTTAAGCATATCATAATTTTCTAAAGCCTTTCCCGTTCCAATCGCTACACAATCGAGAGGTTCTTCTGCTATTCTAACAGGCATACCAGTTTCTTTTCTAATAAGCACATCAAGTCCATCTAGTAAAGCTCCTCCACCAGTAAGCATAATACCAAATTCCATAATATCAGAAGCAAGTTCAGGAGGCGTTTTTTCAAGAGTTACTTTTATACCTTCTAATATAGCATTAACTGGTTCTTTTAATGCACTCATGATTTCTGTTGATGTTACAGTAAGAGTCTTAGGAAGTCCAGTTACTAAATCACGACCTCTTATTTCCTTTTTTTCTTCTTTTGGTTTTAAAAAAGCTGAACCAATTGTAATTTTAGTTTCCTCTGCCGTTCTTTCTCCAATCATTAAATTATATTCTTTTTTTATATAATAAGCAATTGCTTCATCCATTTCATCTCCACCAATTCTTATGGACTTACTAGTAACTATCCCTCCTAATGAAATAACTGCTATCTCTGTTGTCCCTCCACCTATATCTACTACCATACTGCCAGTAGGTTCTGCAACAGGCAGTCCAGCCCCAATTGCAGCTGCCATAGGTTCTTCTATTAATAAAGCATCTTTTGCACCAGCTGACAAAGCTGCATCAATAACAGCTCTTTTTTCAACTTCTGTAACTCCAGATGGCACACCTACAACTACTCTCGGTGCAAAAAACAACGAACGCTTAGGATATGCTCTCTTAATAAAATATTTTAACATACTTTGAGTAATATCAAAATCTGCTATAACACCATCTTTTAATGGCCTAATAGCAATTATATTTCCGGGAGTTCTTCCTATCATCTTCTTTGCTTCTAATCCAACAGCTAATACCTCTTTTGTATCTTCTTGTATAGCTACTACAGATGGTTCACGTACTACTATACCTTCTCCTTTAACATTTACTAATGTATTTGCTGTTCCTAAATCGATTCCCATATCTTTTGTAAACATATCTAAAATTCCCATTTTCTTACTCCTTCCTAAGTTGCCATTAAATCATCATATTTTCCTTCATACTATAGTAATTTCCATCTCCTATAATAATGTGATCTAATACTTCAATACCTATTATTTTTCCAGCATTTACAAGACGCTTAGTAATATTTATATCTTCTCTGCTCGGATTTGGATTTCCACTCGGATGATTATGCAAAAGAATAACCGAAGCAGCATTTTTCTTAATAGCTCTATTAAAAACTTCTCTTGGATGAACTATTGATGCATTCAAACTTCCAATGGAAATTGTTTCATAAGTAATTATTTCATTTTTAGTATTTAAAAGCACAATTTTAAAATGCTCTTTATTTAAAAACTTCATATCTTCAATAAAAAAATCAACAACATCTTTTGGTGATTTAATAGAAACCCTAAAATCTATAAGACTTTTTGAAATTCTGCTTCCAAGCTCAACAGCAGCTAATATTTGACAAGCTTTGCTACATCCTATGCCTTTTATTTGACTTAATTCCTCTATCGTACAATCAGCTAAAAACCTTATTCCTTTCTCATCTTGGCTTAATATTATATTAGCAAGTTCTAGCGCTGAATGTTCTCTACTACCCGTCCTAATCAAAATTGCTAATAGTTCACTATTAGACAGTGAACTCGGTCCGTATAAAATCATTTTTTCTCTGGGTCTTTCACTTTCAGGCATTTCTTTAATCGTCAATTTATAATCGAACATTCAACACACTCCACATCTAAAAATTTAATATTTATAATATTGAAATATTAAAATGCTCATGTAGAATTTTATCAAGTTTTGAAATAGGTAAACCCACAACATTAAAATAATCTCCTTCAATCCATTCAACAATTAAAGAACCAAATCCCTGTATTGCATAAGCTCCTGCTTTATCCCAAACTTCCCCAGTTTCTATATATCTTTTTATCTTTTCATCAGTCAACTTTTTTATTTTTACTTTTGTCTTTTCAAAATCTACAACTTTTTTATGAGAACCAGCTTTAATAACAGCTATTCCAGTATACACATAATGTATATCATCTTCAAGTAACTTTAACATTTCATATGCTTCCTCGAAATTTTTAGGTTTACCTAATACTCTATCCTTATATACAATCGTGTCAGCAGCAATAATGATAAAATCTTTCTCTATCTTATTTGCAATATTTATCGCCTTTTCAAAAGCTAAAGCCATAACAATCTGTTCTGGCTTCTCATCAGTTCTGACTTTTTCTTCTATATCAGCTTTAACTATGTCAAATTTTAATCCAATATTTTTTAATATTTCTCTTCTTCGTGGAGAAGATGAAGCCAAAATAATCTTATTCAATATAACCACCTACAATCTAGTAAAAATAAATATAGCAATTATGATACCAATTATACTTGCAATATTTATATTCATAATGAATCCTAATGTTATTTTAATAATATTCAAATCTAATGTAAAGGTATTTACTCCTATTGTCTTACCATACGCAAGCCAATTAAATGTATCTTTAAAGGCATCTCCTATAAAGCCTCCTACTATCGAACCCGATAATAAAAGCAAAAGCAATATAAGTACATTTTTATCTCTTGTTCTCACTCCCGATTTTCCTCCCTAATTATATCAAATAAACTCAATAAAATATAATCTAAAATACTCTAAAATACAAAATTATTATATCCACTTCTTGATTAAATATCTATATTTTGGTTGTAACTTTTTTATCATTTAATCCACAATATCTAAAATCATTGAAAAATTAAGCTTTTTATTTTACATTTTAAGTTTAGCATTTTAAAAAAATTATTACAAGTAGTATTTTATAATGAACTTTTTTCATTTTTTTACATATTCAAACTAAAAAAATAGACAGTTCAAAGAAACTTTTGAACTGTCTATTTAAAATTATTTCATTTTTATGGCATTTCTAGGACATTTTTGTTCACAAGCTCCACAGCCAATACAAACATCTTCCTTAACTTTATGTTTTTGTTTTAATTCTCCTTCAATTGCATCTACCGGACAAACTTTCTTACAAAGGGTACATCCTACACAATCTTCTTCTATTATTTCTGCTTTTTTTCTATTTTCAAAGTTTGCATATATGGCTTTAGTAGGACATTTCTCAGCACAAAGCATACAATTAGTACATTTATCATAATTTATTTTTGCTAAGTTGTTTGAAAATTCTATGGCATCAAAAGGACAAGTCTTAACACATATTTGGCAGCCTATACAACCTACATTACATTTTTCTTTAACAGTTTTTCCAAACTCCTTATTATTACAATCAACTATTACTTCTTGGTCATAAGGTACAAATTGTATAACTTGCTTTGGACAAACCTCTATACATTTTCCACAAGCAGTACACTTGTCTGGGTCTATTTTAGCTATTTTACCATCAGTAATTCTAATAGCATCAAATTGACAAGCCTCTACACATGTACCCAATCCCAAACAACCATAACTACAGCTTTTACTTCCTCCACCAAGCATTGCAGCAGCTCTACAGTCCTGAATACCGAAGTATTCATATTTTTCCATACACTTTGTATTATCTCCAGCACATATTACTCTTGCAACTTTTCTTACGCCTTCTTCAACCTCAATGCCCATAATTTTACCAATTTTTTGTGCAGTCTCTGCTCCACCAACCGGACATCCGTTTACAGGAGCTCTTCCTTCAACAACTGCATTGGCAAAACCATCACATCCCGGAAATCCACAGCCTCCGCAGTTAGCTCCCGGTAATATTTCCCTTATTTCAAGCGCTCTGGGATCTATTTCAACAGCAAACTTTTTAGAAGCATAAGCCAGTCCTGCTCCAAATACTAAACCCATACTGCCTAAACTTACACTAGCTAAAAGAATATTATTAATATCCATTTATATCACCCCTTCTATTAAACAAGTCCTGTAAAACCTAAAAATGCTATTGACATTAGACTTGCTGTAATAAGTGCTATAGGAAAACCTTTAAAAGGAGTTGGAACATCTGCAATTTCAAGTTTTTCTCTTATACCTGCAAATAACACTATAGCAAGAGAAAATCCTATTGCCGCTCCTATAGAATGAGTTATTGTTTGTATTAAATTAAATTTATACTGTATATTTAACAGCGCTAAACCTAATACCGCACAGTTTGTTGTAATAAGTGGTAAATAAACACCTAATGCCTGATATAAAGTAGGACTTATTTTTTGAAGGACTATTTCAACAAACTGTACAAGTGAAGCAATTACTAAAATAAAAGCTACTATTTGCAAATATTCTATATGAGCAGGAATTAATATCAATTTTTGAACAAAATAAGTCATAATCCCCGCAAGTGTCATAACAAATGTAACCGCCATACCCATTCCTAAAGCAGTTTCAACTTGTTTAGAAACTCCCAAAAACGGACATATACCCAAGAATCTAGATAAAACAAAGTTATTAACTAATATAGAACTGACTAACAGTACAAAAATACCTGCATTTTCCATATCCGTCCCTCCTATTTATTTTTAGACTTGATAACATTATTAATAGCTAATAATATACCTAGAGCCAAAAATGCTCCTGGAGGTAATATCATTATTAAAGCAGGTTTAAAAGAGGCTCCAAATACATTAAAACCAAAAATACTTCCTGCACCTAACAATTCTCTAATACTACCTAACAACGTTAGAGCCCATGTAAAACCTAATCCCATACCTATACCATCAAAAGCAGAACCTAAAACTCCATTTTTAGAAGCATATGCTTCTGCTCTTGCTAATATCAAACAGTTAACAACTATAAGAGGAATAAATAATCCAAGGGTATTAAATAATGCAGGAACATATCCTTCCATCAACATTCCAACTATAGTAACGAAACTTGCTATGACAACAATAAAAACCGGTATTCTAATTTTACTAGGTATAAATTTTCTTAGCAAAGATATAACAGTATTTGAACATACTAAAACAGCAGTAGTTGCTAAACCCATACCCATACCATTACTTGCCGAAGTTGTTACAGCTAATGTAGGACACATACCTAACAATTGAAAAAATATCGGATTTTCTTTAACAAGTCCATTTTTTAAATTCTTTATAGGATTCAAAATTTTCACCTCCACTATTATTTGCCTGCTACTAATTTGAAGGCTTCTACAGCATAATTAACACCACTTGTTACAGCTCTAGAAGTAATAGTTGCTCCAGAAATAGCCTGAATTTCATTATCCTTTGGTTGACCTGACTTTGTTACTTTCAATTCTTTTTCTATACTTTTGCCTTCGTATTGTGTATAAAATGAAGGAAGTGTAGCATTTGCTCCAAGTCCCGGAGTTTCTTGATGATTTCCTATTCTAACTCCTTTTATTTTTCCATCCATACCAATTCCAGTCATCACTTCAACTGCTCCACCATATCCAGATGGAAGAGTTTTTATTGCATAGCCAATAATCTCTTCACCTTTATATCCTGCATAAATTTCCACTACTTTATCATTTTGACTTACAACCTCTTTAAACTTTTCTTCACTTACAGGCTTAAAATTTTCTGCATCTGGCAGAACATTTTTACGTGCTTTATTATTAGCTGCTTCTCTTTGAGCTAAAATCTGGTCTTTACTAAGGTCATATGTAAATGAAAGTGCAAGAGCTGAAACTGCACAAATCAATAATAAAATCAATCCTAGTTTAACTATTTCTTTCATTTTTCTTCACCTCCCCAAATACTCTTGGGCTAGTATACTTATCTATAAGTGGACTTGCAACATTCATTAATATTATCGAATATGAAACACCTTCAGGGTATCCTCCATACAATCTTATAATAGTAGTTAGTATACCACAGCCTAAAGCAAATATTACTTGTCCCTTAGGAGTAACAGGTGATGATGCATAATCTGTTGCCATAAATATAGCACCTATCATTAATCCACCTGCTAAAATTTGATACATCATAAAGTGAAAATCAAATCCACCTAAAATAAACATTAAAATTGCAACTGTAGATATGTATATAACTGGTATCCTCGGTGTAATAACCCTTCTATAAAGAAGATAAATACCACCTATTATCAATGCTAAAGCTGACGTTTCTCCTATACATCCTCCATGATTACCTAAAAACAAATCCATCAATGTAGGTAATTTTTGAGTTATACCTTCTGCTCCACTTATTATAGGCAGTGGAGTAGCAGTACTAACTGCATCAAATGGTCTAACCCAATTTGTCATTTCTGTTGGCCAAGATGCCAAAAGCATTGCTCTTGCAGCTAGTGCTGGATTCATAAAATTGTGCCCTAATCCACCAAATAATTGCTTTACAACTGCAATAGCAAAAACTGAACCTATTACAGCTAACCACCATGGAGAAGTAGATGGCATATTGAATGCCAACAATAAACCAGTTACTACAGCACTCCAATCATTTATTGTTACTTCCTGTTTTCTTATTTTCTGAATGACAGCTTCAGTAACAACTGCTGTTACTACTGTAAAAAAGATTACTTTTAAAGCAGCTAATCCAAAATAATATATACCTGCAAAAGTTGCGGGTAATAATGCTATAACAACATCTCGCATTATTCTACTTATAGTTTCATCAGACCTTATATGAGGCGATGAAGACACAATCAATCTTGTTTCCATCTGATTACCTCCTTATTTATTTCGCCTTTCTCTTTTTAGCTAAAATTTCCCTTTTAGCAACACGTATTGATTGAAGTAGTGGTCTCTTTGAAGGACATATAAAAGAACAAGAACCACATTCTATACAATCTAAAGCATTATACTTTTCCGCAGTTTCAAACATATTTTTAAGAGAATAAGCACTTATATATAGTGGTTGTAAAAACGCCGGACATATTTCTACACACTTACCACATTTAATACATGGTCCCGGTTTTGGAAGTTTAGCTTCTTCAGGTGTAAACACCAAAATTCCAGAAGTTGTTTTTACAGCTGGAATCTCATCTGTATGCTGAGCAAGTCCCATCATAGGTCCACCCATAATAATTTTTCCGGGTGTACCATTATAACCACCACACTGCTCAATAATTTCTTTAAAACTTGTACCAACCTTAATTAATAAATTCTTAGGTTCTTTTATCCCTTTTCCTGTTACTGTACATATTCTTTCAATAAGAGGCATTCCAGTTTTTATAGCTTTTGCAATAGCTGCAGCAGTACCTACATTATTAACTACAACACCTGCATCCATTGGCAGTCCACCAGATGGAACCTCTCTCTTTGTACATGCATAAATAAGCTGTTTCTCTGCCCCTTGAGGATATTTCGTATGAAGTCCAACAACTTCTATTCCATCTTCACCTTTTACAGCTTCTTTCATACTTTCAATGGCATCTGGTTTATTGTCTTCGATTCCTATGTAAGCCTTATTAACATTTAAAACTTTCATCATTGCTTTTAATCCATATACTATATCTTCTGGATTTTCAAGCATAAGCCTATGATCAGCAGTTAAATAAGGTTCACATTCTGCTCCATTTAAAATAATTACATCAATTTTCTTTTCTGGAGGAGGAGAAAGTTTTACATGAGTTGGAAAGCCTGCTCCACCCATTCCAACTATACCGGCTTCTTTAATAATATTTTTTATTTCTTCTCCTGTTAAACTCTCAATATCACCTTTTGGGATAACGCTTTCATGCAAAGTGTTTAACCCATCTGATTCAATAACAACACAAAGTGTTTCGCCGCTTGGAGTAAGCATCTCTTTAACTTGTTTTACAGTACCTGAAACACTGCTGTGTACGGGAACAGATACAAACGCAGACGCTTCTCCAATTTTTTGACCAACTTTTACTTTATCCCCTGGCTTCACAAGTGGCTCACATGGTGCACCTATATGTTGTCTAAGGGGTATGGTAACTATTTTTGGTTCAATTGCTTTTTCAACTTTTTTTCTTGCAGTTGGTTCTTTAAAATGAGGAGGATGTACACCGCCCCTAAAAGATAAAAAACCCATAATTTTTCACCCCTTCAAAAAAAATTTGTTTATTTTTTAGATTATTTTTATATTATCCCTTCTTTTATCAAATATAATACTGTATACAAGGTTTAACAAAAATTTTATTGTTTAAAAAAAACATAGAAGGGCTCCTTATATATGTTACATTTATTCATTAACATTGTCAATCATTGTGAATAAAGTAACATGTTACATAAATTGCAAGTTTTATGTCATATACTTTTTATGTTAATATGCTATAAATTTTCATTTAAATCTTTCAAACCTTCTTTTAAATTATTTTTTATCCACTTTAAAACATCTATATTGTTAATAGGTACTTCACCCAAAATTTCCTTTATTTCCTTAGTATTTAAAATATATGACTTATTATTCTTTTTATGGACATATATAAAATCTATATTGGGATTTGAAAGAATGAGTGTTAATAACGTATCTACCATATTTCCTAGTGGTGCTCTGTCAATATGACTATATTTGAAAACAGCTTTTACTACCGTACCTTTACCCATTTTTGAATTAATTTCAAAAAAACCGTCACAAGCTTCAGCTGCTGCCTTAAACATAGGTATCCCAAGTCCTACCTTTCTAGTAGTTCGACTAGTATAAAAAGGATTAGTTACTCTTTTAAGAATTTCTTCATTCATTCCTTTTCCATTATCTTTTATGATTATTGTCAAAATATCTTTTTCTATATCTTCGTCTATTATAATTTCTATTAAAGAAGCATTAGCCGATATGGAATTTTGAGCTATATCTAATATATGCATTGACAACTCTTTCATTCTACTACCTCTTTCATAATTTTTAAATACATTAAAAAATATCTCTATTTAAAAATTTAAAAACTTCATCTATTGTCTTGTTTTCTATTTGCATGTAATTTATTCTCTCTGAAATATCTCCCAAATAATGAGCATCGGAATTAGTTATGAAACTATATCTTTTAAGATATTTATATTCTTTTATCAAATCATTTTTATTACAGTGTACTGAAATTTCAAGTGTTTTTATATCTAAATCAAATGGAATAAAACCCAAATTGGAAATTATACTGAAATTTTTTTTATCTATATGTGCCGGTATGACTAAACCATCTAATTCTTTAACCTTTTTAAAAGTCTGCTGTATAGTTATATCTACTGACGAAATGAGTAATCTTTCTTCTCTTCCTATGATATTATCATGTATATCAAATATAAGCTGCTCTCCAAAAAATTCCGGTTTATTTTTTATATCTGGAATTAAAGTATTAATGCTTTTTTCAAACTCTACTGCTTTATAAACATCTTTAAATAGACATAATAAATGAACTTCCTCTTTTGTTTGAATTTCCATTCCCGGAATAACTAATAGACCTTTACTCTCTGCTATCTCAATACAAGGCATACAATTTTTGACTGAATTATGGTCAGTTATAGCTATTATATCTAAACCTTTTAATAATGCCATATTAACAATATTATTCGGCGTCATATCTCTATCACCACATGGCGATAAAGAAGTATGTATATGCAAATCATAGTAAAATTTCATTTACCTCATCCCTGCTTCATAAAACTTTGAAAAAATATTAAAACTATCCAATTCAGTAGAAAGTATAGGAATTCCAACTTCATCAGCTTTTTTTAATGTTTCTTCATCAACTTCTATTGCTTCTGGAATAATGATACAAGCTAAATCAATTAAAGATGCAACTGCTACTATATTTAAATGAGTCTGAACTGTTATCCAAGCATTTCCTTCTTTAGCATGTGACATAACCCAACTTAAAAGATCACAATAGTATAGTCCGCTAATTTCCTTATTCAATGATTTGTTACCTGCTAAAAGTTTAAATCCAAACTTTTCCACAGCATCTTTTACAAGCATTTATATCCCCCCGTCAATTATTTTTTCATTTTATTTTTTAGATTTATTACACAATCTTCTTTTCTAGCCTTTCCTCTAACTATATCTTCTGCTAGCGCATGACACGATGGAGCTCCACATGAGCCACAGTCAATTCCCGGCAACTCTTTGTAAATTTTTTCTAAAAGTTCCATTTTTTCTATAGCTTTTTGTATATCCGAATCTAATTTTAATACAGGACTTGGTTTAATTTCTTCAGTCCAACCTATTTTCCCTTCTTCTAAAAGCCTTTTTGCATAATCTTTATCTATTTTTATATCTCCATATAAATTCGTAATTTTTCTTATCCTAGTTTTTGCAATAAACGGATTTTCTACATTAAGAGGACCTCCTACACATCCAGTAGTACATGCATATCCTTCAAAAAAATCTATATTGTTAAGTTTCCCTAGTTCAATTTCTTCAAGGACTTTTATTACATTTTCTATTCCATCTACAGCTAAATAATTATCAATTCCTATTGAAAAACTCTGCCCACCTACTCTAGCCCAACCTATACCTTTTCCGGAAGCTCTTTGAATTTTGTCATTTGTGTCAACTTCTTTATAAGCCTTTAAAAGTTTAGAATATATAGTTTCAATAGCTATGGCCCCATCGACAAACGATTTCTTTAATCCTAAAGGCTTTTTTACACTTGTTATTTTAGCTGGACATTGAGCAATATAAAATACCCCAATATCTTCCTGCTTTAGCCCGTACTTCTCCATAACTTCTTGTTTAGCAAGCCTTGCCGCAATTTCCATGGGAGATTCAAAAGGAATTATATTATCTATTAAAGATGGAAATCTTATTTGAATAAGTCTTAATATAGCTGGACAAAGAGTAGCTATTAAAGGTTTTGGCATTTTATTTTCTTTTACCAAATCTTCTAATAGTAAAGATAGAATATCTGCTGCATAAGCTTCATCATAAACGTAGTCAAATCCTATATTATAAAAACAATTAAATATGCGATTTATATCTTTATCAACTGAAAATTGACCATATAACGGTAAAGAAACTAATGCTATTTTAAATTTATAATTTTTAAGCATACTAAGGTCATTAGATAAAGCTTTTTTTGCATGGTATGGACAAACTTTTATACATTCACCACAATCTATGCACCTTTCTTTAATAATTCTTGCCTTGTTGTTTTTTATTCTAATAGCTTCAGTTGGACATCTTCTTAAACAATTTGTACATCCATTACACAACTCACTTTCTAAAGTAACTGAATGCCAGTACTCTTTCATTTTATTTCCCCCAATTATAAAAATATTATAAATACATTGTCATTTTTACTGTTGTGCCATGTCCTAATTTTGACTCTATTACAAATTCATCACTTGACTTTTTCATATTTGGTAGCCCCATTCCAGCCCCAAATCCAAGTTCTCTAACTCTATTAGATGCTGTTGAAAAACCCTCTTGCATTGCTAACTCTATATTTTCAATGCCCGGTCCATTATCCTTTGCTATTATTTCAATTCTATCAGGCATGATATAAACAATTATATTCCCGCCTTCAGAATGTATCACTATATTTATTTCAGCTTCATATGTAGCAATTGCCACTCTTCTAATAATATTAGAATCTATACCCAACTGTCTTAAAACTTTTTTTATACTGCTTGAAGCTTCTCCTGCTCTAGAAAAATCGTCTTTTAAAATATTATATTCAAGTTTTATACCACTTGCTTTTTTCTCTGACTCCATTAATCTTCAGCTCCTTTAATGGATATACCTCTAAGTCCATTGCTATATAATATGCCACATGAAGTATATAGAGTATGCTTTGTTGACAGTAAAACAAGCTCCATATCTTTTGCCATTTCAATTACTTCTTTTGAAGGTATTTTCCCCCTTACAAAAACTATAGCATTTAAATCCAGCATTTCTGCAGTTCTTATTACTTGAAGATTTGTAAGTCCCGTCAGCAACAATACTTTATCATCTACAAAAGCTAAAACATCACTCATCAAATCACATCCAAAAGCCGCATTTACTTTACAATTGGCATAATTCTCTCCTGTTAAAAATTTAGCATCTAATAGTTTTTTTATATCACTAATTAACAATGCATAAACCCCCTTAGATTATTGTAGAATACCTATTCAAACTGTTCATAAAAACCTTATATAAAGCTTTTCTATTCCCTACACTTGTTTTTTTAATATCTTCAAGCATCAACTTCGTATCTTTTACTATACTAATAAAATTATTGTTAAAATCAGAAAATTCACTTGTAGGTTTTAAATCTTTCATAGAATTATAAATTTTGTTTAATCTATTTATTTCTCTATCAATAAACTGAATTATAGTATTATTATCAACATTTTCTATATTATTAGAAACGATAAATTTCGAAAAACTCTGATAAAAATTAATCAATTCATTTAATTCATTTGACGCAACAGTACTGTATTCTTTTCCACTTTCTCCATATTTAATGCTTCTAACGGGTAAATTTATTGAAAATATAAATGCATCATTATAAACATTTTTTATTCTTTCCTTAAACTTTTCTGCATCATCTCTTTTTAAAAATGACATAGCAATAACTTTATATCTATTTGACTTAATTATATGCCCTTCAAATCCTTTTTTTCTTAATTCCTCAATTTGATTTTGTGCGTATTTTATATCACTAAAACTTCCAACTTGTACATTGAATATACTCATAGCTGGCAGCTCAAATGTATATTTCTTTTCTTCTTTTACATTTTCTACAGCATTTTCTCTTTTTTCTTCTGCTGTTTTATTTTTTTCAACCTTATCATTCATTTCACTATTTTCTTTTTTATTATTATTTTTCTGAACTAATTTATCTACTAACTCTTTTCCTTTATTTTCAGGTCTTTTTTCAACATAAGTGCTTTTTATTAATTTAGGTGCAATAAAATATTTTGTCCCAAAATATCCTATAGATATAGATATAACAGGTAATAAAAAAACAAAAAATAACACAGTCAATAATTTATTTTTATTTTTTCTCCTCGTCTTTATCCTGTTTCGTCTCATAGCATCCTCCTTAAACTATGTAAATTTTCTATTTTTTATTATTATATCATATTTGAAAACATAATTCCTTATCACATAATCCTAAAAAATAAATCTTAAATAAGAATAAGTCTTAAAGTGAAAAATCAAATATTTATATTGACAAACATAAAATAAAATTTTATAATAAAGATTGTCGGCAACAATATAATACATGCGAGAGTGGCGGAATCGGCAGACGCACCATCTTGAGGGGGTGGCGGTCAACGACCGTGCGGGTTCAAGTCCCGCCTCTCGCACCAGTAAAAAACTACTGCAAATGCAGTAGTTTTCTTGTTTTTGCAATACTATAAACCTATTTTGAAAGTGAACCTTTTTCTCAAAAATCTAAATATTTCTATTATAAAAATTCTAAAATTTAAGAAAATATTAATAATTGCATAAAATCTATTGAATATATATTAAATTAGATATATAATTATAATAAACTCTAATATATTAAACACAGAATTTTCAGAAATATGGGAGGAAATAATATGGCTACCAACAATTTTATTCAAGACCTTGAAGAATTAAAAAAACTATATGAAAAACTCAATAATGAAAATAAATTAAAATTGGAAGAAGCAATTTTGATGATTATAACTAAATTTAAAAATAGGTTATAGAAAAAAAACTCATGTTTAAATACATGGGTTTATTTTCTATCTAATTTATTTTTATACTCAATTACTTTTCTAACATAATTTTGAGTTTCTTTAAATGGAGGTATACCATTAAATTTATCGACATTTCCTGGCCCTGCATTATAAGCAGCTAATGCCAATTTTATATTTCCATCATATCTGTTTAACATATCTTTTAGAAACTTTATTCCACCTTCTATATTTTCATGCAAATCCCAAGGATTGTCTATACCAAGCTTTTTTGCAGTTTGAGGCATTAATTGCATAAATCCTTGTGCTCCTTTATTCGATATAGCCATTGGATTATAATTAGATTCAAATTTTATTATCGACTTTATAAGATTAGGATTAATGTTATATTTTCTTGCTTTTTCATTTACTATCTCATCAATAACATTTTTTAAATTGCCAAGATTTTCAGAACTATACATCATTTTTTCTTTATTGATTTCTGTTTGTAACAAAGTTTTAAAATCTCTTTCTGAATTCATAATTTTAACAGGAACTCTGCTTTGAATTTCATTAATTTTTTGTCTTAAAATATAATCTACAGAAAGACGGTTCATACTTAAAACATCCTTTCAATTTCAAAAATATTTCAAATTTAACTATAAACCTTTTAGATTATATTAGTAATTTTCAGAACAGTTTGAATTTTAAAATAATAGAAAAATAGAGAATATAATTCTCTACCTTTCATTTTACAATTTAACGAGTTTTAGTTTTGGATTTTCAATTATCCCCGGTATTCTACCTCTTTTAGCAACTGGCACTCCTTCAACTTCTTTTATATCCATAGTCATATCAATAGGTGATGCTGCAGAAATATAACTTCCTACACCAAATGCATCTGCACCAGCCTCTGAAAGAATTTTAATCTTTTCAGGAGTTAATCCACCTGAAACTATAATTTTAACATGATTATATCCTTCCATATCAAGTCTATATCTAAGTTCTCTTATCAAACCAGGAGTTACTCCACCTCTTTCACTTGGAGTATCAACTCTTATTCCATATAATCTATCTCCTAAAAGCTTTGCAATTCTAAGGCTTTCTTCTACTTCATCTTTAAATGTATCTACTAATACTATTCTCTTATGCGACTCAGGCATTACTTCATCATAAGTTTTAGCAATCTCTGCTGTATCTCCTGCAATAAGCATAGCAGCATGTGGGAGTGTCCCAGATGGCTCAATATCTAAAAGTTTTGCAGCCAAAATACAACTAGCTCCATTAGCTCCGCCTATAACTGCAGCTCTTTCCATAACAGGAGCTACCGCTGGATGAACATGTCTTGCTCCAAAACAGAGAAAAGTTTTTTCTCCACAAGCTTCTCTTATTTCTCTAGCTGCAGTTGCCCAACCACATGCACTTGCTAGTGCTCCCAAAATAGGTGTCTCATAAATTCCAAATTCTTTGTAAGGTCCTCTTATCCTTATAACAGTTTCCTTTGCTTCAAACTGCTGACCTTCATCAATAGCCCACATTTCAACATTTTTTCCCTTTAAAATATTTTTGACTTCTTCAATACCTACAAATATACCTGATTTCCTAGGAAATATTTCTGCAGTTACTATCTTATCATCTAAACCCATTTTTTTAAGAATATCAATTGTTCTTAAAAAATAAATATCTGTAGTAGCTCCATTAAGAATTTCATCATGATTTGCACAGTGCAATTTTCTATCTTTTTCAATTTCAAATTTTTTCACATCTTCAAGATTCCTCATTTGTTTCATTGGACCAATCCTTTCTCGGAATTAAAGTATATATAATTTATAATTGCAAATTCACACTAATTATATCGAAATATACTAAATTATTCAATGTAGTATAATAAAAATAATTACACTTTAAATATCCTTATATAAATATCTGTATATTTTAAAACTTTTATGAACTTTTTTTACATACCCTTTTGTTTCTACAAAAGGAATATTTTTTAAATTTATTCCATCTTCACTATATCTAATATCTTTCAGCCATTTACTTACATTTCCACTTCCACCGTTATACGCAGCTAAAACTAAAGATAAATTATTATTAAATTGTTTATTTAATAAATTTAAATACCAACAGCCAATCTTTATATTTATATCTGGGTTGAATAACATCTCTTCAGTATAATTTTCTATTTTCAATTCTTCTGAAGCCCATTTCCCAGTTATACTTGAAATCTGCATTAGCCCTTTTGCACCTTTAATCGATACTGCCTTTTCATTAAATTTACTTTCAACTTTTATTATAGCTGCAACAAGCAAAGGGTCAAGATTGTATTCTCTTGAATATTTTTCTATTAAATGCCTATAATGAAATGGATAAACCATTTTTAGAGTAAACTTTACACTAACTAATAAAATTTGCAAAGATAAAACGATAATAAATAGTATAAAAATCAACCTATATCTCCTCAAATCAATTACTTTCAATTAAGCACCTCCAAAAATTTTATTCCATAATATGTCTATTTGTATTTTTAAATCTTTAAGACTCTTTGAATTATCAATTATCACATCTGCATATTTCTTTTTCTCCTCTAATGACATTTGAGAATTTATTCTCTTTAATGCCTCATCATAAGTTAATTTATCTCTTATCATTAGCCTTTCTATTTGCTTTTCCCTATCAATTGCTACAAGCCATACTTCATCAACCATATCTGTCATATTCATTTCTATAAGTAAAGCTGCATCAATAAATATTACTTTATACTTTCCGAGGTGCTCATAAAATTTAATTTTCTCTTTAATGTTTTTTATAATCCTCTCATGAGTTATCTTATTTAAAATCTTTAATTTTTCTGGATTATTAAAAACTATTTTTCCTAAGTACTTTCTATTTAATGTTCCATCTTCATTTAATACTTCTTTACCAAAATACTTCACTATTTCCTTTAATGCCGGTTTTCCCTTTTCTACTATTTCTCTAGCAACTATATCTGCATCAATAACTACAGCTCCTAATTCTTTTAAATATGATGATACTGTACTCTTACCAGAAGCTATACCTCCTGTAAGTCCTATTACTTTCATTTCTAATCTCCCTTTACTTAGTATCATACCAACTATAACCTATATTCATATCTACCTTTAAAGGTACATCTAATTTTACTGCATTTTCCATATTCTCTCTTAAAATTTTCCTCACTTCATCTATTTCATCTTTATGTACATCTATAATTAATTCATCATGAACCTGTAATATAAGTTTTGACTTTAAATTTCTATCTCTCAACTCTTTAAAAACTTTTACCATAGCAATTTTAATTATATCAGCAGCACTTCCCTGTATAGGTGTATTCATAGCAGTTCTTTCTCCAAATGACCTTATTTTAAAATTCTTAGACTTTAATTCTGGAATATATCTGCGTCTATTAAAAATAGTCGTTACAAAACCTTGTTCCTTTGCTTTTTTTATATTATACTCCATATACTTTTTTACACCTTGATATTTTTTTAAATATTCATCTATATATTTTTTTGCTTCTTTTATAGATATTCCTAAATTTTCAGAAAGACCGTAATCACTTATACCATATACTATACCAAAATTTACAGCTTTAGCTCTACTCCTTTCAAGTGAAGTAACCTCATCAATTGGTATATTAAAAACTTGAGAAGCTGTCAAAGTATGTATATCTTCATCTTCCTTAAATGCCTTTATAAGATTTTCATCTTTTGACATATGAGCTAACACACGCAATTCTATTTGAGAATAATCGGCATCTAATAAGGAATGTTCACTATCAGAAGCAACAAAAATCTTTCTTATTCTTCTGCCCATTTCAAGTTTAATTGGTATATTTTGCATATTAGGTTCTGTACTGCTTATGCGACCTGTAACTGTTACAGTTTGATTAAAACTAGAATGTATTTTACCCGTAATTGGATTTATAAGATTAAACAATCCATCTACATAAGTAGATTTCAATTTGACTAATTGCCTATATTCTATAATTAAAGAAATTATAGGATGTTTATCTTTTAATTTTTCTAGTACATCATGACTTGTAGAATAACCTGTTTTTGTCTTTTTTATTACAGGGAGACACAGTTTATTAAATAATATTTCTCCAAGTTGTTTTGTAGAATTTATATTAAACTCTTCATCGGCTAATTCATATATTTTTTGCGTTATACCTTCAATTTGCATTGTAAATTCTTCATCCAATTTTGAAAGAGTTTCTCTATCTACTTTAAAACCTTCATATTCCATATTTGCAAGAACCTCTATAAGAGGCATTTCGATTTCTCTATACAAATTTATAAGTTCTAACTTTTCAAGTTCTTTTAAAAGTTTATCTTCAACTTCCATAACAGTCATGCAGTAATTTTTACCGTACTCAGCCAATTCATCTATATTCAAATCAACAAATTTTTTAGCTTTTTTTCCTTTTCCTAATAATTCTTCCTGACTTTTCATATTTATCCCAAGATATTCAGATGCTAAATTTGCAATATCATATTCAGTTTTAGAAGGAGCTAAAAGATAAGCTGCTATAAAACTATCAAATTCTATTCCTTTTAAAGTAATACCATATCTAAGCAAAGCCAATATTTCATTTTTCAATCCGTGACCTATTTTTTTAATGTTTTCATCTTCAAATATTTTAAATAATTCATCTAACAATTTAGCATTTTTGCGCAAATCTATATAGTATATATCCTTTTTACCAACTGCAAGAGAAATTCCTATAATATTATCAGTTCTAATATTTTCTTCTTCTTTGTAAATTTTTAAAGCAATCTTTTTATTTTCTACTATTCCACTGATTAAATTATCAAGACTATCTAGTGTATCAATAATTTTAACTTTCACATCTTTAAATTTTTCTAATTCTCTTTCAATTTTACTATTATCCATGCTTTTTTGAGGAATTACTTTTTTTATCAAAGTATTAAAATCGTATTGTTTAAATAGTTTTAATAATTTTTCATAATCAGGCTCTACTACTTTAAATTCATCAACATCTAATTCAATAGGTACATCTGTTTTTATAGTAGCTAATCTTTTACTTAAAAGAGCTTTATCAACATTTTTTCCTATTTTTTCTCTTATACTTTTGCTCTTTATACTTTCAATATTTTCAATGATTTCTTCCACAGTCATAAATTGGTTTAATAACTTTGAAGCCGTTTTTTCTCCTATTCCCGGTACTCCCGGAATATTATCTGATTTATCTCCTACGAGCCCTTTAAAATCTACAATCTGTTTAGGTATTATTCCATATTTCTCTTTTACTTTTTCTATGTCATAAACTTCTAAATTAGTAATACCTTTTTTAGTTATCAACACTTTTATATTTTCAGAAACTAATTGTAATGCATCCCTATCTCCAGTAACAATAATCACTTCAAAATTTTCTATTTCAAAATATTTAGCTATAGTTCCAATTAAATCATCTGCTTCAAAACCTTTTAATTCTGTTCTATGTATTTTATAAGCATCTAATATTTCTTTTAATATAGGTATTTGTTCTGCTAATTCATTTGGCATCTTTTTTCTCTGTGCTTTATAATCGTTAAATTCTATATGTCTAAATGTAGGTGCTTTTAAATCAAAAGCAACACTTAAATAGTCTGGCTTATATTCTTCTAATATTTTATGAAGCATATTTAAAAAACCATAAACACCATTTGTATGTATGCCTTCTCTATTTGTCAATTCAGGTAGAGCATAAAAAGCTCTATTTATTAAACTGTTCCCATCAATAATAACTAACCTTTTACTCAATTTACCATCTCCTTGTACCTTCAATACTAATATTTTATCAATAAAAACTGAAATTATGAAGTGAATTATTTTTTTATTTTATATTAAAAAAAGTCTCCATTTTCAGGAGACTTTTTCACTTAGTATTTATATTTAACCACAACTCTTGCTGTTATTTCAAGCTCATTAGCTTCAATAGGTGTTGCTGCAAAACTCTTTAACATATCATTTGAATAAGTGGTAGTACTCTCTCTATAAATTGCTCCTCCTCCATAACTATCTTCTGTTATGCTATAAGGTTTATCCGCTTTTGCTCCAAATGTATCCAATATCGCACTAGCTTTTCCACTTGCATCTTGCATAGCCAACTTTAATGCTTTTTTATAATAATTTTTTTCATCTGCAACACTAAATCTTATATTGCTTATTCTATTTGCCCCTGCTCTATTTGCAGCATCAATTATCTGCCCAACTTTTTTAACATCTCTTACTGTAACTTTAATTATATTTATTACGTTATATCCTTCTATACGATTTTCTTTACTTTCATATTTTACTGTCTTATAAATATTAAAAGTATTTGTTTTAATATCTTCCTTATTTATACCTGCTTTTTTTAATTCTTCTACTACTTTATTCATAATCTCTGCATTAGAAAGCTGTGCCTTTCTTGCATTTTCATTAAATGTTTCTACTCCAACATCAACATATGCAATATCCGGTTTAACTTTAATAGTTCCAATTCCATAAACAGTTAATAAATCTTTTTCTTCATTTGATATGGACTCTGCATTGACTTCCTTAATTAAAAGGTCATGACTATCCAAAACAAACAATCCTACTACTAACGATAAAATAATAAATCCATAAAATATTCTTTTCATAATTAATCACCTCTCCTAAAAATTATTTTTTTGTTTTTTGTACTTTTTATATAAATATAAAATAATTGTAAACAATACTAAAACAATCATTATAATTGGTATAAAACTTATTAAAATCACTATTAAATTTTCTAGTACTTTTATTACATAATTAGTAGTTTTTATAAAACCTTTTTTGGATTTTTGCCATATATTTTTATCTATAATATTTATATTTTTATCCTTTACTTCTATTTCATTTAGAAAAACTTTAATTGTTGAAAGCGATACTAAACTATCCCATTTTTTTATATTGCCCGTATATCTATTAATCTGTCCTCTTACCCTACTGAGCTCTCTTTCAACTTCTATAATTTCCTTTACATTTTTAGCTTTATTCATTATTTCTCTTAAACGCTTTTCTCTTACTTTTAAATTTTCTATTTCACTAACAGTATCTCTATACTGCTCAGTAATATCAGTAGAGTCTATTCCTTCATCTACTGTAATTCCCATACTTTTTATTTTATCAAATACATTGTAAAACTGATTTTCAGGTACTCTGACTATTAAATTTCCGGATTTTAAAGATTTCTCAGGATTTTCTTCATTGTAAAATCTATAACTAGTATGCGAATTTTCTATATATCCACCCATCGAAACAATTAAATCCATTATATCTTTTTGAATCTTATCGTAATTTTCTACATTCAACCTAATATAGCCATTTAAAATAATTTTTCTGCCTGTATCATCAAATAATGCTTTTTTATTAATAGCATCACTATAATTTTCACCTTTTCGACTTAAATCCTGCTTTAAACTTCTTTTTTGGGCCGAAAATCCTTCATGTTTTAAAGATAAATCTTTAATTTCATCATCATATCCCTCAATTATTTCTTCCTCAGCAAATTCTTTTTGAAATTGACTTTGTGAAAAATTTATATAATTTTTCATTCCACCTACTAAAATAACAGCTAATAATAATGAAGCTGCAATAGTAGATATTATTTTAAAATTGATTTTATATTTTAATCTATCTTTAAATTGCATGATTTTACTATTTTCTCTTAATTGTTTACTATCTTCCATATAACAGTTAACTAATTTATCATGTAATTCTTCTTTAAAATTTTTAGGAAGTTCAACCATAGGTACATCATCTAAAATTCTTTTAATTTCAATCAATTCTTTATACTCTTTTCTACAATTTTGACATCCTTCTATATGCTTTTTTACTTCTTCTTCTATTTCTCTATCTAAATATTTATCTACATATGCAGATAACTGTTCTCTTACATCCTTACAATTCATTTTCTCCCTCCTCTCACTTTTATTAGACTTAATTTTCTAAAAAAAGTTCCATTTCTTCTTTAAGTATTTCTTTAAGCTGCATCCGACCTCTATTTATCCTCGACTTTACAGTCCCTACTGGACAGTTAATTATATCGCTTATATCACTATAACTAAAATCTTGTAAATCTCTAAGTACTAGCACTACTCTGTACTTTTCTGGCAGTTTTTTTATAGCTCTTTGTATTATTTTAATTTTTTCATCTTGCTCAATTTTTTCATCAAGTACATTTTTGTTATCACTTAGTTCAAAATTATAATTCCCATTTTTATTTTCTATAGGTTTATCTAAAGAAATGGTATGTATTTTATTATTTTTTCTTATCATATCTAAACATGTATTCATCACTATTTTATATAACCAAGTTGAAAAACTTGATTCTCCTTTAAAATTTTTTAAAAATTTGTATACTTTTATAAGAGCTTCTTGTGTTACATCTTTAGCATCTTCTACATTACCTATTAATCTATATGCTATATTAAATGCTATCACTTGATATTTTTCAATGAGTTTTTCAAAACTTTCAACATCTCCTTTTTTGCTTTTTTCAATGAGCTTTTTTTCATTACTACACACTTGTTTCACTCCCTTCTAAAAAAGTTTCAGACAATTATTAGACGAAAAAAATAGCTAATCAGTTCCATTTTTTTATTTATTTTTCATATAGTAAATTTAAAAATATATTTTAAAAACAAAACATCTGCCGTTAAAGCAGATGTTTTATTTTTAGACTAGCTTTCTTCTGCAACATATATTTTTTTGTTAATATCATATGGATGTATAAAAGACTCTATTATATTTTTATGTTCATCAAATATTACAGTTGCATGATGCATAAAATTATTTTTAAAATAATATCTCAAATCAATACTTTTTAATATCAATTTATCCATTTCTTTAAAATGAACAACATGAAAAATAGGAGAAAATTCACTAAAATATCTGCCAACTTTTGTATCCATAAACAATTCAACTATTTCATCATCAGGTTTTTTAAATTTTTTTCTTACTTTTATTTTCTTATTCAATATATTTACCTGTCCTACTATATTATGACTGTTACTTTCAACTATAAAATCCCATTTGTGAAAAGCCATCAATGCAGGTAAAATATTTACTTTATTAATCTTATACCCATTTTTATAATAATTTGTAATAATATTTTCTGCTCTTTTTTTCATACTATATCTGAATCCAATATATGCTAAAAACATTAAAACTATTTCACTATAAAAAGTAAAATTTGTATTTTTCTTGAATATTAAAAATAAACACAAAATAGTTATTACTGGGTCATATAGCATTAGCAAATTTGCCCTTAATTTTCTCTCCGTAAAAGGCGAAAAGAGCTTAGCACCATAAGAATTAAGTATATCAAAAAAAGTATGCGAAAAAGCTCCTAAAAATGTCCATAAGAATACATGCATAAATGAAAAATTTTTATAGACAAAAGATAAACCAAAAGTTATTATTAAACTTAATCCTATCAAAGAAGGTATAGAATGAGATAACCCTCTATGATGTCTTATATAGTAAAAATCATCTTTCACTAATCTAATCACAACATCTATATCTGGAGACATAGCACCTATGGCACATCCTACACTTATAGGATTATTTAAACTAACATGATTACCACTAAAAGCAGAAATAGCTAATCCAATTATTCCATGCGTAACTGGATCCATTTTTTCACCACCACATTTAGTATACTGTTTATTTAAAGTATACCATATAACCGTATACTCTCTCAACTAAAACCAGCAAAAGTTTTTTATAAAAAGTAAAAAAAACTATTGCATATTATTTAAGTTTATGTTAATATATTACTTGTCACGAGCCGAAGTGGTGGAATTGGCAGACGCGCCGGACTCAAAATCCGGTGGGGTAAAACCCGTGCGGGTTCGACTCCCGCCTTCGGCACCAGTTGAAAAGACTAGGTTTTAAACGCCTAGTCTTTTTTTATATATGCGATAAGAAAAAAATAAATACCGCACAAAAACTAATATAAATAAATTAATAAAAACAGATGGTAAGCATCTGTCAGATTATATATTTCATCACCATTTTGATTTTAGTCTTTCTTTTCTATCAAACAAAACCTCTCCTTGTCATAATCCCAAATTTTTATTATTAAAATTTTATCACCAAATTTGTACAACCACATAATATATTATTGAAAAAGGGACAAATCAAATCCCTTATTCAATAATAAAAATATAATAAAAAGGAGAGATTTTAATATGATAGATTTAAATGGTAATAATACTCAATATCCATGTGTAACTGTAAAAGAAGGTGTAGTAGAATCATGTATTAATGACCCTATAGATATAACAGCAATAGAAGAAGCTGTCATAGCTAAAATTCCTGTTGTTTTAGCACAACTTAAAGTACAATTTAATGTTTCAGCACGTATAAAACTTCCAGAAAATGCCCTAGAAATAAAAAATATTAAGAAAAAACTTAAAATCACTCAATGTCTTTTACTAGAAAATACTAACATACTTTTCATTAAAGGATTTGTTCGTAAAAATATTGATTACTCAACTATAGGCACTTTTGAATCATGTGAAGGAATATGCGGTGAAATTCATCATTGTACAATAGATATACCTTTTGAATGTACTACTCCTGTAACTTTCAACGGTTTTTCACCTGCAGAAATAGTTCCTACTTCAATAACTGAATTTGAATACTTTAAAGTACAAGAGTTACCATCTAATTTTGCTGAAAAAGATAAATTGCTATCTAGTGATTTGTCTGAATATAATCAAATAAGTACTGAATACTATAATGAAATGCCATACTGTGAACTAATAAGCAGTAGAATAGTTGAATTTGATGAATACATTGACCGCAAATCTATTTTAAATGGTTCTTTTGAAGAAAAATTTTTCAATGAAATTGAAGAAAAAATGGTAATTAGCCTTGTTGTAAAAATATTACAAGATAGACAAGTAAGCATTGGATAAATATCAATCACTCAGTTAATTTACAAATAGAGTATCTAAAAAATTAGATACTCTATTTGTAGTTTTATTTCTTTAACGTAAATACTATTTTAAATTTATAACTATACTCTTAAAGAAAGGTTTGATTACATTGAACGAAGGAGGTAATGATACTAACAAAATAAAAAATAATAGTTTATTACAAAATTCATATTTAATTCATAGTCATGTCATAAAAAATTGTATAAATTCTCCAACAGAAATAGAATTTCTTGAAAAAAATATAATCTCTAAAATACCAATTATAATTTCAAAAAAAAATATCAATATTTGTATTTCTAAAGTTATTAAATTTTTCAACAGCATTGACCAAATTTTATCCATAAAAAACAACTTAATAATAGAAAAAATAACTTTTTTTGAAAAAGTAAACATATTAAATATTAAAGGAAAAATTAAAAAAATAATAACATATACTCAAAAAAACACTATTTCACAATGTAAAAATTCACTTAAAAGCTTGATTATATATATACCATTCGATATAAATATAGAAACTAATATAAATCTTGACGTCAATTATAAAAACAATCTTAACGAAATATACTGCGAACCTGTATTTTCTAAAATACTTGATAAGTTTCTAATAGGTGATGATAAAAAAAATATTTATAACATCATAAATTTAATTTTACAAATTAATATATTACAAAATCAATATATAAATATTAATACTAATAATTATAAAATTGACAAATCTTTTGACAATAATAATTTTGATAATAAAATGTTAAATGAAGAATATACTAATTTCTCTGACCAAAATTTAGATAATAATTTATCTAATAAAAATAATATAAATAATACTCAAAAATTTATACTTCTACAAAATAAAAAATTCAAAAAAAACAAGATTTTAATAATCTTTTTACTATATTATCTTCTAAATATAAAATAAACAGCCAAATGACTGTTTATTTTATATTTTTATATACATATTCAGATGTAGCTAATTGAAGCAGCCCACCATATTCTAAATTAAATATAATTTCATCTCCGACTTTATATTTTTTCTCACTATCTGTAACATCTACAATTAGATGATCACTGCTCGCACCAAGTATTTCTATTTTTTCATCTACAGGAATTAAATTATCTGGATTGACATCCTGTCTACCTATAGCCAATATAGCTCTCTTTCTAATACCTTTATCTTCAAATGTCGGTTTATTACCAAATGCATCCATTCCTATTTCTCCAATAGGCACTGAAGGCTTTTCCTTTAATTCTATGACTTCTGCAACCAACTTAAATGCATCTTGATAAGTATTTTCTATTATATTACCATAAGCTGTTTCCCTACCTAAAACTATAGATTCACCCAATCTTAAATTATTTATTCTCATAGGCATTTCATTCTTCTGTACTAGATGTATGCTACTCGAATTGCCTCCAGAAATAATTTTTAATTCAATATCAAATTTTTTACTTATTTTTTCAGCTATTTCTTGTAATTTGCCTAAATTCTCTTTACTTGGAATAACTCCTCCATAACATGTTAAATTAGTTCCTATTCCAATTAATTTTACACCTTTTAATTTTAAAATTTTTTCTACAATTTCTTCTACATTATTAATATCTGCCCAAACGCCTTCTCTTAAATCTCCTAAATCTAACATTAATATAATATTATGAACTTTTCCAAGTTTTAATGCTTCTTCAGATAATTTTTCAATAGTTTTGATTTCAGAATTAAGACTTATATCAGCATATTTTACAACTTCATGAACCTGACTAATCATTGGTAATCTTAACAACATTTTAGGACAATTTATATTTTTAACTTTTTTTAAATTTTCAATTCTTGAATCAGCTAAAATCTTTACTCCATTTTCAACCATAACCTGTGCTACTTCTGGAATAGCACAAAAAACTTTTGTTACTCCTGCTAAATCTATTCCATGCTTATTACACAACTTTACAAGCGTCTTTGTATTATGTCTTATCTTGCTCAATTCTATTTCAAGTCTTGGACATTTTGACATATTTTTTCCCTCCATATATATTTTC
This sequence comes from Caminicella sporogenes DSM 14501, assembly GCF_900142285.1. Taxonomy (NCBI): domain Bacteria; kingdom Bacillati; phylum Bacillota; class Clostridia; order Peptostreptococcales; family Caminicellaceae; genus Caminicella; species Caminicella sporogenes. The sequence goes on from NZ_FRAJ01000003.1 coordinate 382,499, forward strand.
AAAGTTTTTAAAGCCGGATATAACCGGCTTTAATCTATTTGCAAACTTTCTTTTAATAGTTTCAAAGAAGCTTCTTTGTATTTTTTTGATAAAACTCCTAAAGAAGCCATTATATAATCATTATCTATAAGTATCTTTGCTTCTTTATTTGGAAGTAGCTTATCTCCTTTATTGCTAAGTGCTATTTGTTTTAAAATATTTACTCTGTTAGGAAGCCTTGTTAAAGCACCTCCTGTTCCTATAATCCATTTTATATTAGTCAAATCTTTTCCTTCTGCCAATGTCTTTTTCCCGCTGCTTCCATACAAATCTCTAAATCCCCCTGCATGCCTATGAACAGAGGTAATAACTGCTTCAAGAGTAAGTCTTTCAACAAATCTTTTTTCAAGTTCTGTTTCAGGAATAGGTTTATGATTATTTATAAGCTCATCTATTTTATCTAAATCTACTTTTAAATCATTAGCTATTTTTTCTCTTCCTATCCTTTCTAAAACATTTTTCATATTTACAAATACTCCTAAATCTCCTTCAACTGTTCTCTTAGCTACAGGTTCCGGACTGATAAGTATTCTATTTACTTTTTCGCTTCCTTCTGTTACAGAATGAACGTCTGTAGTAGCGCCTCCTACATCAAGAGTCATTAAATCGCCTATATATTCTTTTAAAAGTTTTGAAGCTTCCATAACTGCACCCGGTGTAGGAATGATAGGTCCGCTCACAAGTTCTCTAACTTTTGTCATTCCCGGTGCATGTATTATATGGTCTTCAAATGCATCTTGAATAACTTTACGTGTAGGTTCCACATTGAGAACATCTACTTTAGGGTACACATTCTCCACTATATATAATAAATGTGATTTTCCCTTTTCTTCAAATATTTCCCGCACATCTTCATGATTTTCTATATTTCCAGCATATATAACAGGTACTTCTAAATCCAAATCAGCTATAATTTCAGAATTATAAAGAGCCGTATCTCTCTCTCCGTAATCCACACCCCCAGCTATTAAAACTATATTTGGATTTATATTTTTTATTTTTTTTATATCAGACCTTCTAAGTTTTCCAGATGTAACTAGATGAATATTTGCCCCCGCTCCTAATGCTGCTTCTCTGGCTGCTCTGACAGTCATATCATATACTAGTCCGTGCACTGTCATTTTTAAACCACCTGCAGCACTACTTGTCGCAAACATTTCATCATATTCAAAATTTTTTACACCTAAATTTTTCTTTAAACTCTCTATGGCATTATTTAAACCTATATTAACATCGCCTTCTAAAACAGTTGTAGGAGCTTGACCTTGCCCTAAAAATTTAGGATTATCGGTATCTATTCCATCAAAAGCATTTACAACTGTCGTAGTACTACCTATTTCAGCAATTAACATATTAATTTTCATTTTGTTCCATTTCCCTTCTTTTCTTAACAAGGAATGTTGCCACATGAATTCCTTTTGAACCTCTACCAAATCCTGCATCTACGCCTTGTTGAACAGCTATTTCTGGAGTAACTTGTGTTCCACCACAAGCTATGATAATTTTATCTCTTATACCTTTTTCTACACAATATTCATGTATCCTCTTCATATTTTTATAATGAATATCATCATGACTAATTATTGTTGAAGCTAATATAGCATCTGCATTCAATTCTATAGCTGCATCTACAAGTTTTTCTATAGGACAAGAAGTTCCCAAATATACAACTTCTATACCCCATTTCTCTATTCCACCATGTTTAATATCTATTACTTCACGAAGCCCAACTGAATGTTCATCTTCACCCACAGTTGCAGCAACAACTTTCATTGGCTTTCTTTCAATTTCTGCCCAAAGTTCTTCATCACTTAAAACTTCAGGTTCAGGTGGAATTTCCAATTTACTTATATCTACATCAAATTCTAATTTGCCTTTTAATTGAACCCTTGTACCTTCAGCTGGATGAAGAATTTCAAGATGAATAACTTCTGGATCTTGAAGATTCATTTTCTTAGCAAATTCTATAGCAGCAAATTCAGCTATTCTCTTATTAGTTGGTAAAAATAATTCGACTTGAACAGTTCCATCAGCTAACCATTCTACTTCAGGCTTTATATAATTTGAATTTCTATATTTTTCAGTTTCATCTAAACGTTTATATACATTATCATTTTCATCTAACTCATCAATAAATATAATTTTTTCAGGCTTTTCAAATGTACATCCGTCTATAAGTTTTGATGGATTATCTACTGCATCAGGGTCATACTGAGCAACATTATTATATCCATAATGAGCTGTAACAGGAGCCATATAGTCTTCATCTCTTTCAAATACTGTTCCTGCACCAACTCCTCCATCAATTTTTCTTCCTATACCATCTCCATTTCTCTCTGGATACATACCTGAATCAACAAAAAATCCTTTTTCTACAGCTTCAAAATATCCTCCTACTTCAATAATTTCTTCTAAAAAGAGAACTGCTCTTTCTTTTAACTCCCTAACTTTTTCAGGTAAATACCCTTCCTTTTTAAGTTCAACCATTTCAAGCAAACTATCAAGTCCTACTAAAGTTTGTTTAGCTGTATCACAAGCTTCTATATTGTACATATGCCATGGAACATTTCTTCCCTCATCAGGAGTTATTGTAGATTGAATATCTGCCCTTGTAAGTTTTGAAATCATCATATTCATTACATGAGTTACTGTAGCTTCTCTTGATGAAGAAGTAATATACTTAGTATTTTGTTGTGCTCTCATTTTGTATTCATCAAAGAAATCTCTTAGTGCAACAGCATATGGAAGGTCATACTTCATACATGGTACAGGTGAAGCTGAAGGCGGTACTGTTGAAAGGCAAATGTTTTCCTTCTTCATACCAACTTTATATGAATACATAGCATTTATACCATGCTGCACCATAAGTTCAGGCATTACTTTCCAAGCATCTCTTGCTGTTGCATTTGCATTATGTGCTCCATCTATCTGAGCCATATCTGCCCAAGCCATTATTTTTTTTGATTCTGCAGCATCAACAAAAGAACGCACCATATTTATGTTTCTATAAAGAACATTATACTGTGGGTCTTGGTGAGCACCATTAACTCCTTCTTCAGCAAACATAACTGCTATATCAGGACCTGCAACACCAGATACATAGGAATGATAATTTATAGGTCTTCCTACTTCTTCTTCTATTAAATCTAAAGCTTTTCTTTGAGCTCTAACTTGTTTTCTAGTTACAGGAATACCTCCTATACCTTGTGGAGTACCTTCTATAAGTCCATCATAATGAGATTGTCCTGCTGTTCTAATAACCATTATATGGTCAGCACCATGCCATGCAGCCATTCTCATTCTTCTTATATCATCTTCAAATCTTCCTGAAGCTATTTCAGTTGTAATAGTTTCTTGAGGCTGAGGGTCTAAATTATCAAAATATTGAACAGCTGCCGGAATACCTATTGAATTCTTTAAAGATTCTGAACAATCATGATAAACATGAGGTCCAATCTTTAATTCGTCAACTTTCTTTCTCCAAGTCCATCCCCTTCTCTTTGGTCTATAATTTTCTAAATCACTTAATATCTCTCTTATATCCAACTTTTCATTAGGGTTTAACTTTTTCATTATTCATTCCCCCCTTTGAATATTCTTACTGCGTCGTCCCAATGTTTCCCTTCTATCATTTCAAGGCCTGCTTGCCTTAGAGGAATGTTTTTTTCTTTAGATATTCTATAAACAATATGACCTACACCTTTTCCCATCAAACCCCTATCTATTGCTCCTTCTACTAATGGTTTAGCTTCTAAACTCGAAAAACCCATTCTCAATAAAACTGAACGTTCTATTGATGGAGTAGTATGGGTTCTAGCAAGTTCAAGTAGGGGGTCTACAATTTTCTCAAGCAATTCCCAAAATCTTGCTTTTAATTCTTCATCTGTTAAATTTGCAAGATGTTTTCTTCTCTCTTGAAAGTCATCTTCTCTTTTTATATATCCCTTCATAGACTTCCCTCCGTTTTAAAATTATTTTATATTGACATTCAATTCATTAAGAATATCCTCAACAAATTGACGGTTAGATTTTGTTTCATCAACTAAAAATATTAAATCTTCCTCTGAAATTTCAGTTGCATTATTATTTTTTATAGCATTTTTAATATAAGAAGCTCTTATTTTATTCATATCTAAATCAACTGCTTTAATTAACTTAGGATGCTCAGGTAAAATGATATTTTTACCGGGTACTTCTTCTCTTGGATTTCCAAACTTTACTTCTATTCCATTTTCCCTAGCAAATGAAAGTTGAGGTTGAATATGTTTTCCTGCTCCCGTATATTCTGTTTCCTGAACAACTATTATTTTATCTTCATCTAATTCTTGAGCTAAGCTAAATGCAGCTGCTAAAGAAGTATTTCCTGCCGGTCCTCTTTCAAGTCCTTCAAGTTGTGCTAAAACTTCAGTCATATAAAATACTTCACCTTGATTAATCGTTACATATCTATCCATATATCTGAGTGGTCTTGCAGCAGACCTCGGTACATCAGAACGGTCAGGCCAAGTAGCAAATGGCATTCCAAAACCTGTATGTCCAGTTGTAAAAGATTTTTTATTAAACTGCTTGTCTGAAGCCATATGAAGTCCTTTTAAATTTACACTAGCTCCTACAACAATAGTTTCTTTTGCTCCAGCTTTTAAAAGCCCTCTAGCTGTCCCAGTCAAGTTTCCTCCCCCTGCATTAGTACAAACAACTACATCAGGGTCTTTTCCTTCTCTCTCTCTCATCTGCATGGCAATTTCATAACCAAGTGTTTCTACTCCTGCAATTCCAAATGGAGTATATAATGATGCATTAAAATAACCTGTCTCTTCTAATAGCTTTAAGAAAGTATAAAAAAGCTCCGGTCCAACTGTCAGCTGAACAACTTCTGCACCATACGCTTCACATTTTCTTGCTTTTTCAATTATTTCAGGCTGTCCTACTCCCCTGCTGTCATAACACTCTTGAACTATAATACATTTTAAGCCATGCATAGCTGCTTGACTTGCAACTGCAGCACCATAATTCCCACTAGTTGCAGCTATTACCCCTTTATATCCAAGTTTTTTTGCATGGTATACAGCATTGGCTGCTCTTCTAGCTTTAAAACTTCCTGAAGGATTACATGCTTCATCTTTTATAAAAATTCTAGCACCCTTTCCCTTTGGAGAAAGTTTTCTTGCTAAATTTGTTAAATTTTTTAGCTCTAAAATTGGTGTATTGCCTACTCCTGTTGAACCTTGTATATTTTTCATTTCTTCAAGAGTATATCCCGTTTCTTTCATCATTCCTTCATAGTCAAAAGCTATTCCAGAATACTCAAATCTCTCATAATCTATTCCTACCGCTTTTTTCATTATTTCATTTTTTCTAGACATAACTGCTTCATAACTCATATCCTTAGTCATGGTCTTCACCTCCAAACAAAATATCTTTTACTTGAAGACCTATTTGAAGAAGTTCTGGAACACATGAACCAAAATTATGCTTATAAGATGGATTTACTTCTATCAATTTTCCATAAACTTCTCTTCCAGTCATAGTTCTTATTTTAACTTCATCTCCAATTTCTGCATCTTCTAATAAAAACCCTTTAACCCACATTTCTAAAGGAACTTTTTTCGTATCATCAGGCACTTGTGGTGCCCTTTCTTCAGGCTTTAACACAATATTATGCACTAAAACCCATTCACCTTTTTTAACCAATTATCATTCACCTGCCTTAGATAATATATTATTTTCTCTTTATAAATTCTCTCATATCGCCCATAATAGCTCTTGGTACTGGTAAATCTATCATTGTCTTTAAACCTGGTTCAGCATTTATCACATGTGGAATCATATTTACACACATAGCTATGGTTCCTAATCCACCATCTACTTCAGGTTTTATTGACATATTTACTTCTGGAGTTCCTTTTATAGTTATATAATCTCCCGTATAAGTTCCTTCCATTTCTGGCTCTATCTGCTGAGGATGTATCATATCTATTTTTACTTCGCCATTTACATAACCTTGTCCAGTCATATTTACTCCAGCAACATTTCCAGCTGCAGCAAAACCATATTTTGATTTTCTATCTACTGAAGTAACTATTGGTGCCATTTGCTGTTCAAATTTATCAATTTTCCATCCAATTGCATCTGCGATCATTTTTACTGATTCAGCAAATCCAACATGTCCTGATAACGTTCCATTTTCAACGCCTTTATTAAATTCCTCTACTGTCAATCCTACACCTTGTTCTTCCATTACTGCAGGTCCAAATGGTGACAAACTATTCACTCTTTTAGCCTGTATATATTCAACATCTGTCATACAACCAGTCAGACACACAACTAATAAATCCATTATTAAACCTGGATTAATACCTGTTCCCAAAATAGTTACACCATTTTCTTTAGCTATCTTGTCAAGCTCTGCTGCAAGTTCTGGGTTTTGAGCTTGAGGATAAGCCATTTCCTCTGCAGTTGAAATCACATTTACCTTTTTTTCTAAAGCAAATTTTAATCTTGGAAAAGCTTCTTTTGTAAAAGAATCCGTAGCACATAGACAAACATCACAACACCCTTCAGTCAATACTTCTTCGATATTCGGATTAATAATAACCGGTTTTCTTTCTCCTCTTTCAATACCTAAAACTTCATACATATCTTTTCCAACTCTAGCTTTATTTCTATCACACACACCTACTATTTCTACTCCCTTTTTTTTGAGGAGTACCTTAGCCATACCACTGCCCATTGCTCCAAAACCCCAAATCACTATTTTTATATTTTCCATAACAAAACACCTCCAAATATACTTTGCATTTAAGACTTTTTCTATAATAATAAATAAAAGCAATTATCATGCCAATTTTTTTAGAAGGATTTTTCCGAAAATTTATAAAAATGATTAAGTTTTTCTCTCTTTTTTCATATTTATAAGAATATTTAATCGTTTTCAAAAAAATAACCGCAAAATATTTTGCTAATAACAGCAAAATATTTTGCGGTTAAATAAGTCTATATTTTTTTAATTTGTATTGCAAATTTTGCCTTGAAATTCCTAAATTTTTAGAAGTTTTAGTAATATTATAATCATTTTTTATTAAATGATTTAAAATTATTTCTTTTTCAATATTAGCTAAATACTCACTTAAATCATTAACTTTATCATATCTGCTATCTCTATTTATATTCTTATTATTACCATTTAAAATCAATTCTTCTACATTATAAGGAAGATGCTCTTTTTTTATAACATGCTCATCAAATATCATATTCATAGCTGATTCAATAAAATTTTGCAGCTCTCTTACATTGCCGGGCCATCCATAATTCATAAAAGCTTCTAAGAGTTCTTCTGACATCATCCAAACATCTTTATTTAATTTTTCATTATAGTAATTTATAAAATGTTTTATAAGCAAAGGTATATCATCTTTTCTCTTTCTCAAAGGAGGTATTTTAATATTTATTACATTTATTCTATAATACAAATCTTTTCTTAAAATTCCCTTTTTAATAGCCTCTAATGGGTCTTCATTAGTAGCAGCTATTATTCTAACATCAACGGGTATATCTTTTAATCCTCCTATTCTCCTTATATATCCTTCTTGCAAAACTCTTAAGAGTTTTGCTTGTAAAGGTAAGCTCATTGAATTAATCTCATCTAAAAATAAAGTTCCACCACTTGCCTGTTCAAATAAACCCGGTCTATCAACAGCTCCTGTAAAACTCCCCTTACTAGTTCCAAATAAAATACTTTCCAACAAAGTTTCTGGAATGGCTGCACAATTTTGTGCTATAAAAGGTTTCTCTTTTCTGCGACTTTCATAATGTATGCTTTGAGCAAATAATTCTTTTCCAGTACCTGTTTCTCCATATATAAGCACACTAGAAGATGTCTGTGCTGCTCTCCGTGCAAATGCAATAGCTTTTAAGAATTTTTTATTTTGTCCTATTAGATTGTCAAATGTATAATGTTTTTTTTCATTTTTCTTATTGATATTGTAGTTTCTATTCAACTTTTGCCTTAGATTAATTATCTGTTCTGACAATTGACTAACTTTAGTCATATTTCTAGCTATTTCAATAGCTCCTAATACCTTTCCATTATTAATAATAGGCAGAGTAGTATTTATTGATGAAACTTTTTTTCCTTTTAAGTTTAAGTAACTCTGTTTATATTCTTCAATCATCTTACCTGTTCGTAATACTTTTAATAAAGTACTCGTTTCTTCAGTTAATGTTGGAAATACATCTAAAATATGTTTTCCAATAACTTGTTCTTTATCTAACCCTTCCATCTCTGACATGACAGAATTGTAAATAATCGTTTTCCCTTTGCTGTCAATAACATGTATGCCTTCTTCTATATACTGCAAAATATTTTGCAGTAATTTTTCCAATAAAATTTTATTTTTCATAAAAACCCCCCATACAAAATTAATTATTGTGAGGGAAAATAATTTTTAACTTAAAATTTTTGTAATTTTTGAATAGTATTTTTTACTATCCTTAAAACGTGTTTCATTTAATTTTATACATAAATACGATATTACTAATAAAATAAAACCAACTATAAAAGAATACATTTCTTTATTACTAATATTTAAAATTTCAAATATCTTAAAACTGCCAAAAATGCCGAAAATCAAAGTAAAAAAAGGTATTCCATATGCTATAAAAGCTGCCATAAGTACATTTGGAGTTTCTAAATCTATTTCCACAAAATCTCCTACTTTAGCATTTATTTCATTTATTGCTTCAATATCTATATTCATGTTTTCATCACCAATATGACATGCCCCGCAATTTCCACATGCAGAATGTTTTTGTAAAGTTACTTTTGCCCTATTACCTTTTATCTCTATTACTTTTCCTGTCCTTTTCATAAAACAATCCTCCAAATATAACTGATTTATTAATTAATAAAAAGCTATTTTACTTAATAAATTTAACCATTGTATTAATTAATTCATCTATAACTTCCTCCCCATTATCACTTTCAGCAAGAGCACTTTTAACACAACCTTTTAAATGATTTTCTAAAATCAAACCTCCTACTTTATTTATAGCTGACCTTACAGCAGCAATTTGTATCAATATATCATTACAATATCTATTTTCTTCTATCATTTTTTGTATTCCCTTTACTTGTCCTTCAATTCTTTTAAGTCTTTTTAATAGTACCTCTTTATCTTTTTCATATGAATTCATTATATCACCTCTTATACCCCAATGTGGTATTCATTATATTTTATTTTGTACAATTTGTCAATTTAATAATCCCCTCATGTCAAAAATACATAAGGGGATATTTAAAATCTAATCTAAATCTACTTTTATATGCAACTCCTCCAATTGTGCTATATCAGCTACTGCAGGAGCTTCTGTCATCAAACAGGTAGCATTTTGAGTTTTTGGAAAAGCTACTACATCTCTTATATTATCTGTACCAATAAAAATCATGGCAAGTCTGTCAAGACCATATGCTATTCCCCCATGTGGTGGTGTCCCATATTTAAATGCTTCCAATAAAAATCCAAATTTTTCATTTGCTTCTTCTTTTGTAAATCCTAACACATCAAACATTTTCTGCTGAATATCTGAATTGTGAATTCTAATACTTCCCCCACCTACTTCATATCCATTTATTACAAGGTCGTATGCTTTTGCTCTCACTTTGCTAGGGTCTTTATCCATAAGTTCAATGTCTTCATCAACTGGTGAAGTAAAAGGATGATGCTTAGCATAATATCTCTTTTCCTCTTCATCATACTCAAATAGAGGAAATTCAGTTACCCAAACTATTTTATATTCACTTTCATCAATAACTCCCAATTTCTTAGCAACTTCTACTCTTAATGCTCCTAATGTAGTATTTACAACTGAAGGCATATCTGCTACAAAAAGTATTAAATCTCCAGACTTTCCTTCCATTTCATCCAAAATAGCCTTTATATCTTCTTTTGATAAAAACTTTTCAATTGGAGATTCTATACCCTCGTCAGTTACTTTCATCCATGCTAAACCTTTTGCCCCATGAGATTTTGCAAATTTTTCTAGATTTTTTATACCTTTTTTGCTAAACTTATCTGCTCCGCCATTTATATTTATAGCTTTTACATCATTTCCATTTGCCACCGTATTTGAAAAAACTCCAAATCCGCAATTTTTAACAACTTCATTTAGTGATTTTAATTCATATCCAAATCTCAAATCTGGTTTGTCAGTTCCGTACTTTTCCATAGCTTCCTTATACGATATTTTTTCAAAAGGTATAGTTACATCTACATTAAGCACTTTTTTAAACAAAGTCTTTATTAGTTTTTCATTTATTTCGATTACATCATCTTCATCTACAAACGACATTTCTATATCTATTTGAGTAAATTCAGGCTGTCTGTCTGCCCTTAAATCTTCATCTCTAAAACATTTAACAATTTGATAATATTTATCAAATCCTGACACCATCAATAATTGCTTAAATATTTGCGGTGATTGAGGAAGTGCATAAAACTTTCCCGGATTTACTCTACTCGGTACAAGATAGTCTCTTGCTCCTTCTGGAGTCGGTTTTGTAAGTACGGGCGTTTCAATATCTAAAAATCCATTACTATCTAAAAAATCTCTAACTGTTTTAGTAATTTTATTTCTTAAAATTAAATTTTTCTGCATTTTTGGCTTTCTAAGGTCAAGATACCTATATTTAAGTCTTAGTTTTTCTCCCGCATCATCATCATCTCTTATGTGAATAGGTGGTACTTCTGCCTTAGACAATATTTTCAATTCATTTGCAAAAACTTCTATTTTACCAGTAGGTAAATTTTCATTTACTGCCTCTCTATGCCTTACTTCACCTTTTACAGCTATTACAAACTCTCCACGCAAACTATCTGCTTTATCAAATGCTTCTTTTGACACTTCAGTATCAAAAACTATTTGTACTATACCTTCTCTATCTCTTAAATCTACGAAAATGAGTCCTCCTAAATTCCTTTTTCTCTGCACCCAACCCATTAATATAACTTCTTGTCCTATATGCTCTGTACGAAGCTGTCCGCACATATGAGTTCTCTTCATTCCCTGCAACAGTTCAGCCATAATTATACCTCCTATACTAATCTATTCCTTATTTCTTCAACAATTAAACTAAGCTGAATTTCTTCTTGATTACCTGTTTTCATATTCTTTAAAGTTACTACTCCTTTATCTAATTCATTATCCCCAATTACTACTACAAATTTAGCTTGTAATTTGTCTGAATACTTAAATTGGGCTTTTATACTTCTACCTAAATGATCCATATCTACAGAAATCAAATTTTTTCTTAATTTATAAGATAATTCAACAGCTTTTTCATGAGTTCTCTGTCCTAACGTAGCTATAAACACATCAAGCATATCAGACTTAGGGATTTGTATATTGTTATTTTCTAGTGTAAGTAAAAGTCTTTCTTCTCCCAAGCCAAATCCTACTCCCGGAACTTTTATATCGCCAATTTCCTCAACTAATCCATCATATCTTCCACCACCGCATACAGTACTTTGAGCTCCAATTTCTTTAGAAACTATTTCAAATGCCGTTTTATTATAATAATCAAGTCCTCTGACTATTTTAGGGTCTATCTCAAAATCTATATCCATAACTTTTAAATATTTTTGAAGTTTTTCAAAATGTTCTCTACAGTCATCACATATGTAATCTAAAATCAAAGGAACATCAACTAACTGCTGCTTACAACTTTCATTTTTACAATCTATTATTCTCATAGGATTTTTTTCAAATCTAGCATTACAAGTTTTACAAAGTTTATCAAGCTTTTGTCTTAAATAATCTTTTAATACTTCATTATAGTTTTTTCTACACTTAGGACATCCTATACTATTTATTCTAAGCTGTAAATTTTCAAGTCCCAATTTTTCAAAAAATGCCATTGCAAGTCCTATGACTTCAGCATCAACAGAAGGATTTTCTGCTCCAAATACCTCTACTCCAAACTGATGAAAAGCTCTAAGTCTTCCAGCTTGAGGTCTTTCATATCTAAAACAAGGAGTTATATAGAATAATTTTGTAGGCTGTGCTTCTGCATACATTTTATTTTCCACAAATGCCCTCACAACAGGAGCAGTTCCTTCTGGTTTTAACGTTATATCTCTTCCACCATTATCAGTAAAAGTATACATCTCTTTTTGAACTATATCTGTAGTTTCTCCTACTCCTCTTTTAAATAACTCAGTATGTTCAAAAATTGGTGTCCTTATCTCTTTATATCCAAAGTTTCTACATATTTTCTTAAACTCATTTTCTACAAAGTTCCATTTATATACATCCGAAGGCAGTACATCTCTGGTACCTCTAGGTCTTTTAATTGACATTTTAAAGCCTCCTTTTTATTAATATTAGTTTCAAGTTTTAAAGTCATTTCTCTTTAACTCTCAGTTGTCAAGCTATTAACTCTCAGATTAGGTGTATTTCTTTAAAGACCTTAAATTTTTTAATTATTAATTTTAACTCTTATTTCTATATAAAACATTAGAATTTCTATTTCTATACAATAAAAACAAATCCTCTCATCCCTAATATAAAAGGGACGAGAGGTCAACATTCCCGCGGTACCACCCTACTTGGAAAAACCCACTTTACTAGTTAACGCCTAGTACGTACTACCCTACTATAATTTCAGGTAGTATGCTCTGAGGTGTCTTCACTATAATATCCGATGTTAGGCTTCCACCATCCCTAACTCGCTATAATCATAATTATAGCTACTCTTCCTCTTCATAGCATTTAACATTTAAGTTATCTAATTTTTTCATATATTATAAATTAGTTATGATTTTATGTCAAGGTCATTTATGTAATATTAATCGATTAATTGCATTTTTTTTCTATCAATCATTTCATCTACTCTATTTATATATTCATCTAAATTTTTTACATTTGGAACTCTTTCTAATCTATTTTCTTTAGGATAAACTATTTTAGATATTCCACCTGCTCCAAGAGCTATTATAGACTGTTTTTCTTCCATTATTTGAATATTATATATACATTCATGCCCATTTTTGCAATATCCTATATTTTCCAAATTACCTAACATGTATTTTTGCCTGTACATGTAATAAGGATACATCTGCATTTTTCCTGAATAATTTCTAGTCAAATTCAACATATAATTTGCCAACTTTTCCCGACTTAAATTGTAATCTTCAATATTTTCTCTAAGCCTTGAACTTCTTTTTACAGCTAATGTATGTACTGTAAGATTTTCAGGATTCATTCTTTGAATGTGCTCTAATGTATTTGTAAGCTCTAAAAGCCCTTCATCAGGCAGTCCAATTATTATATCCATATTTACGGTCCTAAATCCAATTTCTCTAGCCAATGTATATGCCTTTTTTATATCTTCAGTTGAATGACTTCTTCCAATAAGTTTCAAAGTCTTATCATTCATAGTTTGTGGATTTATACTAATCCTATCTATATTATTCTTCTTTAAAGTTAAAAGTTTTTCTCTCGTAATTGTATCAGGTCTTCCAGCTTCAACTGTAAATTCTTTGAGTTCAGTAATATCAAAATTTTCAAGTATATTTAGTATTAACTTTGAAAGTTGATTTGCTGATAAAGTAGTAGGAGTCCCTCCTCCTATATAAATGCTTTCTACTTTTTTTCCTAAATCATTTAACAGTTTCGCTGTTCCTTTTATTTCTTTAAAAAGCGATTTTAAATATTCTTCAACTTTATTTTTATTTTTATCTATCGGATTAGATGGAAAAGAACAGTATATACAGCGTGTCGGACAAAAAGGTATACTTATATAAATACTTACTAAATCTTCTCTTATAGGATATACATATTTTCTTTCACAAATAGCAACATCTGTAATTAATTTTATTTTTTCATCATTAAGTCTATATTTCTGTTTTAAAATATTTTTAATTTCTATAAGACTTACATTCTTATCTAATAGTTCATGTACTATTTTAGTAGGCCTTATTCCTGTTAGTATACCCCAAGGTGTACTGCTCTTGCTATAAATTTTACTTAATACATCATATATACTTAATTTAATATTTCTCTTTAATTCCTTTCTTCTATCTATTTGTTTATCCTCTTTTTTAAATTTATATTCTCTTTTATTACTATCTATTAAATTATTATTTTTAAAAATTTGTGTTTTAATAATAAATACATCATTACTTTCCACTACTTCATTGATTAAAAGTAAACTGTCTTCAGTTTTATTTAAATAATTTTCACATTCTGAAATAAAATTAATTTTTAAAATGCCAAAAGTCTTTATAAGTTCTCCTATTTCATATTTATAATCATGTCCTTTTAATACTACACTTATCATCATTTCACCTTTAATAATTTTTATTTAATTCATTTCTAAGTTTCACTACTTGTTCCTTTGGAACGCCTAACTCTCTAGCTATTTCTAAATCATCATATCCATTTTCTACTAATTCTATAAAATCATGAAAATCAATATCCAAAAAGCTATTTTTACTGCTTAAATAAGAACCTATCCTTTTTTTCATATGAACGCCTCCTAAAAACATCATTTTTTGTTAGTTTTGCCATATGATAAAAAGGATATTCTTTAATTTATTCTTTATAGCAAAAATGGATTTTTCTTCTTCTCTATTCCTATTGTAGAAGAAGGACCATGTCCAGGAAGCACTTGTATTGTATCATCATATATGAGTAGTTTATCTTTAATAGAATTTATTATTTGACTATATGAGCCACCTTCAAAATCTGTTCTTCCAATAGAACCTGCAAATAATGTATCTCCTGTAAATATAATACTGTCTACTTTTAAAGATATTCCACCCGGAGTATGCCCTGGAGTATGAATAACTTTTATTTCAAGTTCTCCCAGATTTATTATATCTCCATCATCCAACAATCTGTCTGCTTCAAATTCAACATCAGGACAGCTCATCATTCGAGACAAGTTTTTATTTGCATCTTTTATCAAATACTCATCTTCTCTATGAATTAAAATTTCTGCACCAGTTTTATTTCTTATTTCTTCAACAGCTCCTATATGGTCGCCATGCCCATGTGTTAAAATTATATATTTTAAATCTAAATCATTATTTTTAATTTTTTCAAGAATTTTATCTGCATCTCCGCCCGGATCTATTACCGCAGCTTTTTTTGTTTTATCACAACCTAAAATATAACAATTTGTTCCATAGATGCCTACGGGAATTCTTTCTATATACACTATTCACCACTCCTTAAAAATTCTTTTTACTATCTACTAAAATAGTTACTGGTCCATCATTTGATAAATTAACCACCATATGTGCTTGAAAAACTCCCGTCTCTACCTTAAGACCTTTTTCCCTTGATTTTGAAACAAATAGCTTATATAACTCATTTGCAACATCAGGCTTTGCTGCATTCATAAAATTTGGTCTTCTTCCCTTTCTACAATCACCAAGCAAAGTAAATTGAGAAACTACAAGTAGCTCACCTTTTATATCCAAAAGTGAAAGATTCATCTTTTCATTTTCATCTTCAAAAATCCTAAGATTTACTATCTTTTCAACCATATATTCTACATCTTTAACATTATCACCTTCTTCAACACCTAAAAGAACCATTAAACCTTTATCTATACTCCCTTTTATTTCCCCATTAACCGTAACATTTGCCTGATTAACTCTTTGTACAACCGCTCTCATGCATTTATCCTCCTATCTATGAAGTTACCCTTTTCACATCTATAATTCCTTGCATTGTCCTAAACTTATTCATTACCTTCAACAACTGATCTGTATTTGATATTTCTATAGTTAAATTGATAATTGCTAATTTTTCTTTTGTCGTCTTTGCATTTACTGCTGTAACATGAAGTTTAGCTTCTGAAATAATATTTGTTATTTCAGATAACAATCCTTTTCTATCTGGAGCAATAACTTGTATTTCTGTCTGATAAGAAATCTTTTTATCTGTATCCCACTGTACTTCTATAAGCCTATCAGTATCTACTCCATTTAAAATATTTGGACAGTCTTTTCGATGAACTGTTATACCTCTTCCCCTTGTAATAAATCCAATTATCTCATCACCCGGAACAGGTGTACAGCATTTTGCAAATCTTACTAATATGTTATCTATTCCCTTTACCTTTACTCCTTGTTTTGCAGTTTTATTTAACTTACTTTTTGAAACTTTTGACTGTAATTGTTTATTTTCATCTAATTGTTTATTTTCTTTTTGTTCTTCTTTATATTTTTCTTTTAGCTTAGGTATTACTTGATTTAATGCTATACCACCGTAACCAATTGCTGCATATAAATCTTCTATACTATTTAATTTGATTTTCTTAACTATCAAATTAAGCCATTCAGCTCTTAAAAGCTCTTTTGGATTAAAACCTTGTTTTTTTATTTCTTTTTCAAGTAATTCCTTACCTCTCTCAATATTTTCTTCTTTTCTTTCTTTTTTAAACCACTGCTTAATTCTATTTTTAGCATTTGTGCTTTTAACAAATTTCAACCAATCTCTACTTGGACCATTACTATGACTAGATGTAAGTATTTCTACAATATTTCCCGTTTTAAGCTTATAGTCAAGCGGAACTATTCTTCCGTCTACTTTAGCTCCTATACAGCTATTACCAACAGCAGAGTGAATTTTATATGCAAAATCTACTGGAGTTGAACCAAACGGAAGTTCTATCACATCTCCTTTAGGTGTAAATACAAAAACTTGATTTGTAAACAAATCTATCTTTAAAGTTTCCATAAATTCTTTTGGGTCTTTTAAATCTCTCTGCCACTCCAATAACTGTCTAAGCCATGTTAATTTTTTGTCAAGCTCTCCCTCTTCTACCTTTCCCTCTTTATATTTCCAATGAGCTGCTATACCATATTCGGCAATCCTGTGCATCTCCCAAGTCCTAATTTGAATTTCAAGAGGCTCCCCTTTAGGTCCAATAACTGTAGTATGAAGCGATTGATACATATTAGGTTTAGGCATAGCTATATAATCTTTAAATCTGCCCGGAATTGGCTTCCACATTGTATGAACTATTCCAAGAACGCCATAGCAATCCTTTACATTATCTACAATTACTCTTACTGCCGTAAGGTCATATATTTCTTCAAAACTTTTATGCTGATACACCATTTTTTTATATATACTGTAAAAATGTTTTGGTCTACCATATATTTCATAATTTATATCTAAACTATCTAAATTTTCCTTCAGTTTTTTTATAACTAAGTTTATATATTCTTCTCTTTCTCTTCTCTTTTTAGCAACTTTTTCTACTAAATCATAATATGCATCAGGGTCTAAATACCTTAAACAAAGGTCTTCAAATTCCCATTTTATTTTAAATATACCTAATCTATGTGCTATAGGTGCATATATTTCAAGAGTCTCCATGGCTTTTTCTTTCTTTTTATTTTCATCCATATATTTTAAAGTACGCATATTATGAAGTCTGTCTGCTAACTTTATGAGAATTACTCTTATGTCTTTTGCCATGGCAAGAAACATTTTCCTTAAATTTTCAGCCTGTCTTTCTTCCTTCGTTTCATAAGTAAGTTTACCAAGTTTTGTTACACCATCAACTAATAAAGCTATTTCTTCACCAAATTCCCTCTTAATATCATCAAATGTATATTTCGTATCTTCAATTACATCATGTAAAAGTCCTGCTATGACAGTACTCTCATCAAGTTCCAACTCCGCTAAAATCAATGCCACATTAATAGGATGAATAAAATACTTTTCTCCTGATTTTCTATACTGTCCTTCATGTGCATTTTCAGCAAAATTATATGCTTTAATAATCCTTGATAAATCATATTGAGGGTTATACTGTCGTATTTTTTCTATAAAAGTTTCTAGTAGCAACTCCTCACCCTCTTTAACATTTGTTAAAACACCCCATATCTATAATGTAATCCTATAAATATATTTTAAATTATAGTTTTTTTATTTTT
Organism: Caminicella sporogenes DSM 14501; assembly: GCF_900142285.1. Classification (NCBI taxonomy): domain Bacteria; kingdom Bacillati; phylum Bacillota; class Clostridia; order Peptostreptococcales; family Caminicellaceae; genus Caminicella; species Caminicella sporogenes. Next base: position 400,492 of record NZ_FRAJ01000003.1, read on the forward strand.
CATCAATACTTTTTTTACTTACTTTCATATATTCAGTATTAACTATATATAAGAAATTTAAATATATTATATAACAAAAAAAAATTCTAAACAATGAAAATTCTTTGTAATCTTAATTCATATTAAAAAATTTATATTTATATTAAAAATTATTCAAATTTAATATTATATTGAAAAAAGTGAATGGCTTCCCATTCACTAATATTTAATCAATGACATTACATTGTAATCTTTTAAAGTATTCCTTCCATCTAAAAAAGTTAACTCAATTAAAAATAACACACCAACAACTTCAGCCCCAAGTTTTTCTACTAATTTAATTGTCGATAAAGTAGTACCTCCTGTTGCTAATAAGTCATCTACTATTATAACCTTTTGTCCTGACTTTACAGCATCTTTGTGGATTTCAAGTGCATCCATACCATATTCTAACTCATATTCATATTTTATAGTTTCATAAGGAAGTTTTCCCGGCTTTCGAACAGGAACAAAACCTTTATTTGTTGCATATGCCAATGGAGCTCCTACTAAAAATCCTCTTGCTTCAGGAGCAACAATAATGTCAAATTCTTTACCTTCTAATTCTTTTATACATAAATCAATAGCTTCCTTATAAGCCTTTCCATCTTGAAGTAAAGTAGTAATATCTTTAAAGCTTATTCCTTCTTTCGGAAAATCTTCAATTACTCTTATCTTGTCTTTCAAATTCACAATAAACCCTCCTTAAGTTTTTAATACGTTGTTTGCAAAGGCTATATTTTTATATTTTTCAAATTTTTCTTTTAAGTCATAAGCTCTCTTATATAAATCTGTAGACTCTATATCTATCTTCTCACTTGGCGGGGGTAGTATTTCTAAATTAACTTTATTATTACATTCATAAATCTTTATTAATCCTGCTCTTTCTAATATATCCATGCAGAGCTTTACTTTCGATAAATTCAACTCAGCTTCTTTATATATGTCATTAAATAATAATTCACTACTTTTTCCCAATACTTTTTTTAGACATTTATATACTTTAACTAAATCACTTCTGTCAGGAATTAAATTATACAACATTTTTTTAGTTGAAGCTATATCAAATTGATTATAAAGAAGATAGATATTTTTTCCACAGCATAAAATATATTCAAACCTTTCTCTATTTAAAGGAATATCATATATAATAACATTTTCAAATTTTTTTAAATCTATTTTATTTAAAATGGGATTTACTACTATATTGTTAGATAAATTATCATTAGCAAAATTAAAACTCAACAAATCATCAATATCATATCTGCCTATATCAGATAAATAAAATAAAAGTTCTAATAAAGCATTAAATGTATTTACCAAAATTAAATTTGAACCTTTACTTAACTTTTTATCTATTAAATAATGTCTATTTTTTATATTTCTATAATCAAAAATTCTTCCCAATTGATTTTTATCAATATAAAATTTAAAATCATAAACGATATTAGATAGTGAAGTATAAAATTGATTTAAAATTTCCCTATTTTTATATTCACTTAAATCATATCTTCTTAAATCATGTAAATTAAACTGAATTGTTTCAACACCTTTAAATCTTTTTTTCTCCAAATAAAAAACTATATCTACTTTTTCTTTTTTATTTAACTTATCAATAAACTTTTTCAAATTATGTCCTATACAGTCAAATATTCTGCTTTCATCTTGAACTATGAGCTTAAAATTATCACCTGTAAATACAAAATTTTCAACAATCAAATTTCTATATAAAAATATAGGTTTTGGATTACCCGGTCCAAAAGGTTTAAATTTCTCTATTTCTTCTATCAATTCAAAATTAACTTCTTTAACTGACAGCTCTAAATCTATATCAATACATTTTTTTATATCATATTTTTCTAATTCAAATCTTTCTATATTACTATACAGTTTTTCTACTTGCTTATAAGCTTTATTATAATCATCTGACAGTAAAAGATTTATTAATAAAAAAATTTCTTCTGTCAATATATTTTTACTCAGTTTTTGTTCTAAAATAAAAATCAGTTTTTTTACTGTAATTTCTTCATCTTCCGACTTACATATATTAAGCAGTGCTCTTAATCCAAATTTATCTGTTTTAAAAAGCATTTGTAGTCCATATTTAACTAAAATTCTATTTTCACCTATAATTAAAACTTTATCAGCTATCGTTCCCAAAGCCACCATATCTAAATAATTATTGTATATATATTTAGAATTTTCAGATAAATTTAAAGCACTTATTAACTTAAATGTTGTTCCTGCACTTGAAAGTATATCATACTTGTAATTATAATAGTTTGTTTTAGTATTAATTATAATTGTATCTTCAGGTAAATTGTCTTCATAATCACAATCAAGCAATATAATATCAATCCCCAAAGATTTTGCGTAGTTTATTTCCTCTACTTGTACAATACAATCTATACCTATAATCAAACTTCCTTTTTTAGAATATATATGATTTATAATCTTACTATTTATTTCGTGTTTTTCTCCAACTATATCACTGGGTATATAATAATTTGCATTAATTCCTAAAGATTTGAAATAAAAAAGTAGCATAGAAATGCTCATTATTCCATCAACATCATATTTCCCATATATCCAAATTTCATCTTCACTTTCAAGCGCTTCTTTTACTCGCAAAACTGCTTTATCCATATTTTCTAATATAAATGGATTGTACAAATCTTCTAATCTAGGATTTAAAAAACGTTCTGCCTTTTCAAAAGTTTTTATTCCTCTATTAATTAACAACTTTGAAGCTGTAACACTAATACCTAACTTTTTAGACATTTCCTCAGCATCTATTCCTACATCTTTTTTTAACAACCATATTTTATCATGTAATTTCATATTTTCACCTGAAAAATAACTTTTTACACCTTATTATATGACAAATTATGAGTTTATTCAACATTCTTCTATGATAATTCCTTATTGTTCAGCTCTTTTCTCTGATTTAGCTCAATAGTATTCTTTTTGTTTTCTAAAACTGTATAGGTATCTCCAGTAGGTATTTTTTCTTTTTCCATATTAGTTTTTTCTTTTAATTCCACAATTTCTTTTTCTAATATTTTTATCCTATTCTGAAGTTCCCTGATTTTTAAAGTTGATTTTAATTTTTTAAATAAACCTAAAAGAGCAACTATAATAGCTCCCATAGAAGCTGCACCTAAAATAATTATTGCCTGGGAAAACTGATACTGTTTCCACAATAATTTAATAGTAACTGGTTCTGAATTCATTATTGCAAAAATTGAAACAAAAACTGCAAAAAGTAATGATAATATAAATAAAATCTGCATATGAACACCTCCTGCAAAATAAATACATTTGCACTTTTTCATATTTTTTAAAACTGTCTTATCAATAAATTTTATATACTGATTTAAATACCCAAATAAAAGAAAATCAATCTTTCATTTTGCTTATTAATATACTTATCATTAAAAAAAATCCCAATATAGAAGCAACAAAATAGCCTATAAATCCTATCAATGGAATATTAAAAAGTTTAGGACCTGTCTTAACGTTTAGTACTAAAGATGAACCTATAATTAATGATGATACTATCAAACTCAAAGAAATTTTGTTACTAAATTGCTTTAGTTCTCTTTCTAAAGCCTTAAATCTTATATCTTCAATAGCTATTTTAATTTGATTATCTTCTAATATTTTTAATATTTTTCTAATCTGATTCGGAAATATCTTTAAACCATATTTCAAATCATCTGCAAAATCTACAGCTATATCCATTATGTTATTAATATTATATTTATGTTTTATTATATCAGCAGAAAACTCTCTCAATGTCGATGATATACTAAATTCAGGATTTAAAATTCTTCCTGTTCCTTCTATTGTCAATATTGCTTTTATTAATACTGTAAACTGTGAAGGAAGTCGAATGTTATTTTCATAAGTTATTCTCAAAAATTCAGAAACAATATCACTTATATTTATTTTTTTCAAAGGCATATTATAATAATGACTTACAAGAAAGAGTAAATCTTCTTTTAATCTCGTTGTATTCGTTTCATCTGAAATTGCATCTATTTGTGCTAGAAGTTCTACAATTTTCTCTACATCTTTTTTTGCACCAGCAATAAATAAATCAGTTATTAAAGAAACTTTTGATTTGTCAAGATACCCACATAGTCCAAAATCTATGAATGCAATAGTTTCTTCATTTACAACTAATATATTTCCCGGATGAGGGTCTGCATGGAAAAAACCATCTATAAAAACTTGTTTTAAAAAACTCTTAGCTCCTATATTTGCTATATTTTTTATGTCCCAGCCTTTTTCCTTCAATTTATCTATATTAGATACACTAATTCCATCTATCCACTCTTGTGTCAACACTTTTTTAGATGTATACTGCCAAAAAATTCTTGGTATACATACATTTGGATTATTTTTAAAGTTTTCAAAAAAACGCTCAGTATTTCTAGCTTCTTTTGTGTAATCTAATTCATGCTTTATAGCTCTTGTAAGTTCCATCATTATTTCATATACACTAAAAGAAAACATATCTCTAAAATGTTCATCAAATAATCTACTCATAGATAATAAAATATCTATATCTCTTTCTATTATTTTTTTTATCCCCGGTCTTTGAATTTTAACGATGACTTCTTCTCCAGAATACAATGTAGCTTTATATACTTGTCCTATTGACGCTGAAGCTATAGGTTTTTTATCAAATTTAATAAAAGCTTCTTCTAATCTTATTTTAAATTCTTCTTTAAATACATTAGAAATTTCATCATAAGATACTACTCTCACATTTTCCTGTAATTTAGATAGTTCCTTTATTAATTCTTCTGAAAACAAATCCGATCTAGTACTTGCTATCTGTCCAAGTTTTATAAAAGTTGGTCCCAATTCTTCACATATTTTTCTTATTCTTTCCTCTGTTGATAATGTAATATTTCCTTTTCTCTTTAAAACATATGATGGTACTAGTTTATTTTCATGAAGTTTTTTTACAAAGAATCCAAATCCATATTTAACTAATACTTCTGCAATTTCTTTATATCTTTTCATATTTTTATAACTTTTTCTTATCTGATACATACTTTTCACCTTCTAAAAAAGTGGTAATAATATCAATCATTGATATTATTACCACTTTAAATATTTTTTTAAACTAAGAAGGTCTGTAGCTGTTCCTTCTCTTTTCATAAGTTTTCCATAAAGCCCATATTGGACTTGCTATGAAAATTGATGAATAAGTTCCTGTTAAAATTCCAGCTAATAAAGGTAGTGAAAATTCTCTTACAGACTCAACTCCTAAGACAAAAAGACTTCCTATAACAAGTAAAGTAGTCAAAGATGTATTTATAGACCTGCTTAAAGTCTGTTTTATACTTTGATTTGCTATTTCAAAGAAATTAGCTTTTTTCATACGCTTTACATTTTCTCTAACTCTATCAAAAACTACTATTGTATCATTTATTGAATAACCTACTATTGTAAGTATTGCAGCTATAAATGGATTATTTACAGGTATTTTTAATATAGCATATATTGAAAGAACTATTAAAACATCATGTATTAAAGCAATTATAGCTGATACCCCGAACTTAAATGTAAACCTATATGTTATATACATAAGCATACCTATTGATGCAATAATTATAGATAACATTGCTTTATTTCTTATTTCTTTACCAACTGAAGGTCCAAATTGCTGAGCTTGTCTAAAAGCTTCATCTTTTAAATTAAATTTTTGTTTAAATTCATTAAATATTTCCATTCTATCTTTGTTTGAAAGGTCTTTTTTAGTTTTTATAATTACTTCTTGTTTATTTTGTCCAGCATAGATAATATCTGCATCCAACTGATATTTTGATGTAATTTCTTTTATTTCTTTTAAATCAAATGTTTTACCAATATCTATTTGCATCATTGTTCCGCCTGTAAAATCTATACCTAAATTAACCCCTGAAACAATTGCCATTACTAATCCAGCAATCATTACAGCAAGAGATATACTAAACCATATTTTATAATTTTCAGCTATCTTCATTTGTTATTCTCCCTTCTAGAGATGATTAAATATATATCAGTAAGTAATATAATTTTTATTTATTATTTTTTCTATTATGCTCCAAATAATTTAGTATTTTTAAACTGACCAATATTCACAATTAGCTTTAATATATACTTTGTAACAAATATTGCTGTAAACATACTCGCCAATATACCTATCATAAGTGTTATTGCAAAACCTTTTATAGGACCTAATCCAAAGTAATATAACACTAAAGCTGCTATGAATGTAGTAATGTTAGAATCTAAAATAGTAGTTAAAGCCTTAGAAAAGCCTGAATCTATTGAAGCTCTAATCGTCTTTCCATTTCTTAATTCTTCTTTTATTCTTTCAAATATGATTACATTAGCATCTACCGCCATACCTATAGATAGTATCAGACCAGCAACTCCCGGTAAAGTCAAAGTAGCTTTTAAGCCTACGAAAACAAATAGCACTATCAAAGTATATAAAATCAAAACTATATCTGCTATTAATCCCGGTAATCTATAATATATAAACATAAACAATAAAACTAAAATTATACCTATTTTAGCAGCATTTACACTTGTTTTTAATGAATCTATTCCTAATGTAGCTCCAATTGCCTGTGTTTGAACTTCTATTAAGTTTACTGGCAGTGCACCGCCTCTAATCAAAGCAGCAAGGTTAGAAGCTGATTTTACATCAAAGTTACCTGATATTACTGCCTTACCGTTTGGAATTTCTTCATTAACACGTGGAGCAGATATTACTTCATTATCAAGTATTATTGCTATTATATTTTTTGGTGCAGGAAGTTGTGAAGCTTCTTTAGTCGCTTTTCTAAATTTTTCTGCTCCTTTTCCTGTAAGTTCTAATGAAACAACTGGTTGGTTAGTTCTCTGGTCAAATTTCATTTCCGCATTTTTAACATCTTTGCCAGTTAAAATCACCTTACCATCTGAACTGACAAATTTTAATTGAGCAGTTTTACCTATAGATTCAATAGCCTCTTGAGCATTTTTTACTCCAGGAAGCTCTATTCTAATTCTTTTTTCTCCTTCAAGTACTATATTAGGTTCAGTTAATCCCATAGCATCAACACGTTTTCTAATAACTTCTCTTGTCTGTTCCATTATTTTTTTTAGTTCTTCGCCTTTAGCATCTGTATCAGCTTCAAGCACTACATATACTCCACCTTTTATATCTAATCCCAATTTTATAGAATCTTTAATTGGATTAATTGAAAAATTTCCCACTTTAAGTCCATTAACAGCAGTATATGCACTCAATCCTATTACTGCCAATATCAAAAGTAAAATTAGTATATTCTTCATTTTCATTTTCTATTGCCTCCTCATCTTTTGCTTACAGAATAAAATTTATTCTATAAATAATCTTTTGCAAGCTCAACATAATGAATTGCAGATTGTTTAAGATTCTTTATCTCTTCATCTGTCAGTTCTCTAACAACCTTACCCGGCGAACCAATTACTAATGAATTTTTAGGCACTGTCTTTCCCGGAGGAATTAATGCCCCTGCACCTATAATTACATTATCTTCTATTACTGCTCCATCAAGTACTATTGCACCCATACCCACGAGTACATTGTTTCCTATTGTACAAGCATGAACTATTGCTCCATGTCCAATTGTACAATTTTTTCCTATAACAGTAGGCATTTCACTATTTATATGCACTACACAATTATCCTGAATATTTGTATTTTCACCTACCTCAATATAATTACCATCCCCTCTCAATACACTTCCAAACCAAATATTAACATTTTCTTTCAATGTAACTCTTCCAATAATTTGAGCAGTTTCAGCAATAAAACAGCTATTATGAACATCAGGCTCATAATCTTTATACTTTATTATCAAAGATTATCCCTCCAAACTTCTTTAGTAGCTTTATATATCCATACTTAGTTTAGCCTTAATATATAGAGAACATTCTATTCTCTTTTTCTCCATTTCACATCCTAAATCATAAGGAATGTGTATATCATTATTAAAATTATATGCATTAGCATGACAGCCGCCACTGCAATAAAATTTTGCCCAACATTCACTACATTTTTCTTTATTATAAACATGTGCATTATTAAATTTTTTACCTATTTCTTTATTAACTATACCTTCGTTTACATTCCCCATTTTAAATTCTTCATTTCCAACAAATTGATGACAAGGATATATATCTCCTTCTGGAGTTATAGCTAAATATTCTGAACCTGCTCCACATCCCACTAATCTCTTTATTACACAAGGCCCTTGATTTAAGTCTATCATAAAATGAAAGAAATTAAATCCTTTGCCTTCTTTTTCCCTCTTTATAATCTCTCTTGCTAAATTTTCATATTGCGAAAAAATTTCAGGCAAATCATCTTCTGTCAATTCATAACCAACTCCCGGCTCTGCTACAACTGGTTCTACAGAAGTATGTTTAAATCCTAAATCAGCTAAGTGTAAAACATCTTTTGCAAAATCTATATTATATTTTGTAAATGTTCCCCTAACAAAATAACTCTTATCTTTTCTCTTTTCCACTAATTTTTTAAACTTAGGAATTATTATATCATACGTTCCTCCACCATTTATTGTACATCTCATTTTATCATTTACTTCTTTTCTTCCATCTATACTAAGCACGACATTATACATATTTTCATTGATATAGTCTATAATATCGTCATCTAACAATACACCATTTGTAGTGATTGTAAATCTAAACCTCTTATTAGCTTCTTTTTCTCTCTTTCTTCCATACTCGACTAATTTTTTAACAACTTCAAAATTCATAAGAGGTTCTCCACCAAAAAAGTCAACTTCCAAATTCCTTCTGTTTCCAGAATTCTCTATAAGAAAATCTAAAGCTTTCTTGCCTATTTCTTCACTCATAAGACTTCTATCACCTTTAAAATCTCCTTGTGAAGCAAAGCAATATTTACATCTTATATTGCAGTCATGTGCTACATGAAGACAAAGAGCTTTTATAACGGGTTTTCTATTTTTTAATATTGTATCATTTATATATGAATCTTTACTATATAAAAGCTCATTTTCCTCTAATTCTTTAATTTCTCTTATAGCTTCTTTAATATCTTCTACACTGTATTTATTAGAAAGTAAATTTTGAATTTCTTCTTCACTTTTTAATTTATAATAATCAAGAACATCATATACAATATCATCTATCACATGTACTGCTCCACTATTTACATCAATTACAATGCACACATCGTCTATTTTAAATTTGTGTATCATAGTCTTTTTCCTCCTAAAAAAAATATCCCTTTCTATTATAAATTTCCAATACTTATGTTGCAAGTTAAAAATAAAATCTCAACAGAAAAAAGCAGCTTTTAAGCTGCCTCTGCTTTCATCTTCACATAATTTGTATTTTACTATCTATTTTCACATTCTTGATTTGCAACTGTACAAGATGTTTTACAAGCAGATTGACATGAAGTTTGACATTCGCCACATCCTGCTTTATGTGCAGTTTCCTTTAATGTTGCACCACTTAATGTCTTTATATGCTTCATCTTATCTCCCTCCCACTAATATGATTACTAGTAAATTATAACATATTGACAAAATTTATTGAAGATATTATTTCAAATTTACTCCTATAATTCCACCTATTCCTCCTGATACTATACCTATTATTCCTTTAATTATAACTATCTTATTTATTGAAAAATCATCAATAAATATCAAACTTAAAATAAATATTATTAAAACATACAAAGCCCCAATAGCTATACCATGTAAAAAACCCTTTTTTTTCTTTTTAACAGCAGCTAGTAATCCACTAAAAGCTATAACTAAAACTGTAACAATTGAAGATACCAAGGGAATTATAGATTCTGAAACTGATGTAAATGTAACAATAGCTGCCAATATTAAAAATATCACAAGAGCTACTGCCATAGATATAACTATACTCTTTAAATATATCAGCAGTATAAAATCATCTTTTTTTTCAGCATTACTTCCGTAAGGCATTTTTACACCTCCACAAATTTATCTTAATAAAATATATGTGGAGGAAAATCATTTAGAACTAAAAGAAAAATAGTCTTAAATTATTTTTTGTTATAAAGATTCTTTTTGTTCTTTTACTGAACCCACAGCCCATCTTTCAATCTGCAATCTAACTTTATCAGCACCTACTTCAATAGTAAGTACATCATCTTTTATTTTTATTATTTTACCATGTATACCACCTATAGTAATAATATGGTCCCCATTTTTTAAGTTTTTTCTCATTTCCTGTATCTTCTTATTTCTCTTTTGCTGAGGTCTTATCAGTAAAAAATAAAAAATTACAAAAATTGCAATAGACATAAACAGCGGTGAAAGCTGCTGCATTTTTACACTTCCCTTCATCTTATTTTTATATACAAAATACTATATTCAACAAAAAGTTAATAATTCCTCTATAAATTTATAACTCATATCCGTATTTTTCAAAAAACTCTTTTCTAAAATCTAATAATCTATCATTTTTAATAGCTTCTCTTATCTTTTCCATTAATTTTAATAAGAAATATAAATTATGATATGTAATTAATCTAGCAGACAGTATTTCATTTGCTTTAAATAAATGTCTAATATATGCTCTAGAATAATTCTTACAAGTATAACAATCACATTCTGGGTCTAAAGGTGTAAAATCATCATAATATTTAGCTTGTTTTATTACTACCTTTCCACGACTTGTAAGAGCAGTACCATTTCTTGCTATTCTAGTTGGAAGTACACAATCAAACATATCTATACCTCTAATAACACCTTCTATTAAACAGTCTGGTGTCCCAACACCCATTAAATATCTTGGCTTATCTTTAGGCATTAACGGTGTAGTATATTCAAGAATTTCATACATAAGCGGTTTCGGTTCTCCTACACTTAATCCCCCAACTGCATAACCCGGAAAATCCATTTCAATTATTTCATATGCACTTTGCTTTCTCAAATCTTTATACATACCGCCTTGTATTATTCCAAATAGAGCTTGGCTATCCTTTTTCTTATGTGCATTTTTACATCTCTTTGCCCACCTAGTTGTTCTTTCAAGAGAATTTTTAACATACTCTTTATCTGCTGGATAAGGTGCACATTCGTCAAATGCCATTATTATATCTGCTCCTAATGCATTTTCAATTTCTATAGCTTTTTCTGGACTTATAAAATGCTTAGAACCATCTAAATGAGACCTAAACTCTACCCCTTCTTCTGTTATTTTTCTTAGCTTTCCTAAACTAAAAACTTGAAAGCCACCACTATCTGTAAGTATAGGTCTGTCCCAATTCATAAACTTATGAAGTCCTCCAGCTTTATCTACCAACTCATACCCCGGTCTTAAATATAAATGATACGTATTGCTTAAAATAATTTGTGCATTAATTTCTTTCAATTCCTCAGGAGTCATTGATTTTACTGTTGCTTGTGTTCCCACAGGCATAAATATAGGTGTTTCAATTGTTCCATGAGGAGTATATATTTTTCCAAGTCTTGCTCCAGTTTGTTTACATTCTTTTATCAATTCATATTTTATCGCCATAATACATCCTCCTACTTTATAAACATTGCATCTCCAAAACTAAAAAATCTGTATTTTTCTTTAACTGCTATTTTATAGGCATTAAGTACATTTTCTCTACCTGCCAGTGCACTCACAAGCATAATAAGTGTAGATTCAGGCAGATGAAAATTTGTAATTAATCTATCTATTACTTTAAATCTATAACCAGGATATATAAATATATCTGTCCATCCACTACATTCTTTCATATGTCCATTATCACTTGCAGCAGTTTCTAAAGCTCTAGTCGCTGTAGTACCTACAGATATGATTTTTCCACCATTTTTCTTCGTTTCATTTATTATATCAGCAGTTTCCTTACTAACTATATAAAATTCAGAATGCATTTTATGTTCGTTTATATTTTCAACCTTAACAGGTCTAAATGTACCAAGTCCAACATGCAGTGTAATAAATGCTATTTTAACACCTTTATCTTTTATCTTTTTAAGCAGATTTTCAGTAAAATGCAGTCCAGCTGTAGGTGCTGCTGCAGAACCGCTATGTTTTGAATAAACTGTCTGATACCTTTCTCTATCTTCAAGTTTTTCAGTAATATACGGCGGCAAAGGCATATTTCCCAATTTATCAAGTACTTCTTCAAATATACCTTCATAACTAAACTTGATAATTCTCGTTCCTTCTTCTGCTAAATCTACTATCTCTCCTCTGAGCTCACCATCTCCAAAAGTAAATTTTGAACCTACTTTTGCTCTCTTTCCCGGCTTTACTAGTGTCTGCCATCTATCTTTGTCTATTCTTCTGAGAAGTAAAAATTCTACATTAGCACCTGTATCCTTCTGCCCGAATAACCTTGCGGGAATAACTCTTGTATCATTTAATACTAGACAATCACCTTCATCAAGATATTCTATAATGTCTTTAAATATTTTATGTTCTACATCACCTGTTTTTTTATCTAGTACCATCAATCTTGACATATCCCTTTTTTCTAGTGGAACTTGAGCAATCAATTCCTGTGGTAAATCAAAGTAAAAATCACTAGTCTTCATATGCAAAACCCCTATTCTAATTTAGTTCCTGTATAATAATGCTTTAATATTTCTTCATAAGTATAGCCAAGTTCAGCCATCTTTTTAGCACCCCATTGACTCATACCTAATCCATGTCCCCAACCTTTTCCTTTGAAAATATACTTAGACGGTTTTCCATTTATTTTTACATTTTTTTCTCCATTCGATACAAAATAATTTCCACCATCAACAATTTTAACAAAATTTTCTTTTCCTAATATATGTACATTATTTAATGATTTTCTCACTGCTTCTTTCTCTATACTAGATTTTATATAAAAACTAGCATCTGTTTCTACCGTAAAATTCATGCTTTTTATTTTACTATAACCAAATATTTTCCTAGTTTCTTCTTTTTTTAATGTCAAATCACTCAAACTTCCTTTAATCTTCAAAGACAGTACTCTGCCATTTTTTGAATATTCTTCGGGATATATACTGCATACTTGTCCAATATTAAACCCTTTTGAATTAAGCACATCTGATATTTCATCAGGAGAATAAACTTGTATCCATTTACTGTTAGGAGCATCCAACGAAAATTCATCTTCTACTCCTCTAATATATGGAATATATAAGCTCCAGACATTCTCACTATCTTCCGTATGTCCTCCACTATTTGAATGAAAAAAAGCATTTATTACTTTACCATCATATGTTAACACTTTTCCATCTGTTTCATCAACAGCCATATTACTTCTAGGTTTTTCTGCATCATATCCTCCGTAAACTTGACAATCAATACCACTGCAAAGGTCAAAACCATAATTACTATGCTTTCCCATATTAGCTACTGCATAATTTCTAGCTGCAACAGCTTGGGCTTTTAATGCTTCCAGTGGCCAATCTCCTGACATTTCTTTAGGTACAACTCCATATAGATACTCTTGTAAAGTTAAATAATTTATTACTGTAATATCACTATTTAAATATCTTTTAAAAATAACATCTCCTCTATAATTTTTGCCGTCTATATTTATAATTTGGTCACTGTCTTTTTCTACAATAGGTGTAAAATAAAAATCTCTCTCCAAAGAATTATATATTAATAAAACATTACCTCTTTTATCTAACACTTGTATTCTTTTATTGTTAGGATTTACAACTTTTAAATTTTTATTATTTACTTGTCCATAACTATTTATAAAATCTTCTGCTTCATATTTTGAGGTAAATAATCCACCCCATATTCTCCAACCATTTTCGTATACTGGATAAAATTCAATATCATAATCCTTTAAAGCTACAAGAAATTCTTCCATTTCTTCTCTACTTGAAAAGTATTCATCTATTTCCACATGAAATGGACCATATAATTTTGAAAATGAAATGCTGCTTATATCATTTACTTCCATATAAGCTCCATTATAATCAACATAATACGAATCTTTTCTTACTACAATATTTTCTTTATCAGCTAAATTTAAAAGTGTATTAAAATAATTATTATCATAAAATCCAAATTCAAATCCAGTATTTGAATGTAAATTTACAACTGACGCTGCATTTTCTCCATACCTCAGTCCTACTTTAATTGCATAAGGAATATCCTGTTTTGAAAAACCCCAGACACTAACACATGACATTAGAAAAAAAAATAAAACAATATGAGCAATAAAAATCTTTTTTCTCATAGTAACTCCCCTTTAAATTTTATCTTCTAAATATTAAATTTGATAAGAAAGTTAAAACTATACTTATAATAATACTAGTTAATAGAGGAAAATAAAAAGTAAAATTGCCCTTTTTTATATAAATATCGCCTGGAAGACGTCCTAATCCCAATTTCCCACCTAAAGTAATTACTCCTCCTATAATGATAAGTAATATCCCTAACGATATAATCATTCTTCCAATAGATTCCATAAAGTCACCTCATCTTCTTTATTAAAATCTATTCCCATATGTTCATAAGCTTTCCTAGTCAGTACCCTCCCTCTAGGAGTTCTCTTTAAAAAGCCTAATTGAAGCAGATAAGGCTCATATACATCTTCTATAGTATTTTTTTCCTCGCCAGTTGAAGCTGCCAAAGTATCTAATCCCACAGGCCCTCCGTCAAATTTTTCAATTATTGTATTTAATATCTTTCTATCGACGCTATCCAGTCCTAAATTGTCAACTTCCAACATGTTTAACGCTTTTTTAGCTATATCTATATCAATTTCACCATTTCCAACTACTTGAGCATAATCTCTAACTCTTTTTAATAATCTATTTACTATTCTAGGTGTTCCCCTGCTTCTCTTTGCAATTTCTACCGCTGCTTTTTCTGATATGGGAACATTTAAAATCCTTGCTGACCTTATGACTATAGTTTTTAAATCTTCTATATTATACAAATCAAGTTTACATATTACTCCAAATCTATCCCTTAATGGCGAAGTCAAAAGCCCTGCTCTAGTAGTAGCTCCAACAAGTGTAAACTTAGGCAAATCTATTCTTACAGATTTAGCACTTGGACCTTTTCCAATGATAATATCTAAAGCAAAATCTTCCATCGCAGGATAAAGAACTTCTTCTACATTTCTACTCAATCTATGAATTTCATCTATAAACAAAACATCGTTTTCCGATAAATTAGTTAATATGGCAGCCAAATCGCCTGGTCTTTCTATTGCTGGTCCAGATGTAACTTTTATATTTACCCCCATTTCATTTGCTATGATATTTGATAAAGTCGTCTTTCCAAGTCCGGGTGGCCCATACAATAAAACATGGTCTAATGACTCTTTTCTCATTTTTGCTGCATCTATAAATATTTTGAGTCTATTTTTTACTTTATCCTGCCCTATATAATCACTCAAATATTTAGGTCTTAAACTTCCTTCTATCTCAATATCATCAGATTTTAAATTCGGAGTTACAATTCTATTATTATTCAAATTTTTATTCATTACAATCCCTCTCTCTTACTATTTGACTAGAAGCTTTAACGCCTCTTTAATTCCATCTTCTAAAGATAAATTGTTATCTATTTTTCTTATTATGCTCTGAACCTCTCCTCTACTATATCCTAAACTCATTAAAGCTTCTAATAATTCATTATTATCTTTATTTTCCTGCACATATAGAACATTTTTATTAGTAAAATCTATATCTTTAAACTCATTTACCTTCCCTACTTTATCTTTTAACTCCAAAATTATTCTTTGAGCAGTCTTTTTTCCTATACCAGGAACTTTTGTCAATCTACTTTCATCACCGATAACTAAAATATTAATCAATTCAGTATATGGCAAAGTTGATAATATTCCAAGTGCAACCTTAGTACCTATTCCTTTAACTGTTTTTAATAAGTCAAAAACTTTCAACTCTTTTCTATCAAAAAATCCACACAAACTAATATCATCTTCTCTAACTATCATCTGAGTATATATTATAACATTTTCTTTTTTTTCATGTAAATTCATCATTGTATAGTTTGAAGTATAAATTTTATAACCTATACCATTATTTTCTACAACTATATAATCTTCTCCAAAATGACTGACTTTTCCCTTTATGTAATCTATCAACAAAATCACCTCATCAAAGTCTTTAAACATTAATTTTTTTAGTTAATTGCCATTATATTCTACTATACCTGTCTAAAATATTTCAATCCCTGTCTACAATTTAATTTTCTTTACTCTTTTATTCAATAATTCTTTCTCAAACATATATTCGATATAAATACATACTTTTCCTGCTTTTTTTAAATATAAAAAAAGATGTACTTAATTTAGTACATCTAACTGCTATAATCTTCTATTATACTCATAACTTCATCTAAACTTTTAACTAAAATTCCTTTTTCAAGTTTATGTTTATCTACTTCACTTAATACTGATAAAGGTATTTCAGTTTTTTGATAAAGTACTTTTTCACCAAATTCATTTATTTTATAAATCGTTATGTATCCATCTTTGTTTTGAATTAAATAATAATTTGGAATATATCCATCTTTTTCTTTGAACAAAGTTACAAAATTGGTAGAAATATTTTTTATTTTCCAATCAGAATAATTTTTTTCGATATAGTCTTGAAATTCTCTTAAAGTCATACCAACAAGTGTAATAGGCACTTTAACTTTGTCTTTCACTATCTCTCCTGTCTTTTTATACAATATGTTAAATATTATTTCGGTATCTTTATTTACTAACTCCTTTTTTCTCAAATCATCTTGATTTTCTTCATTTGTCAAATTATCTTCAAGTATTTTTTCACTAACTATTTCTACACCTCCATCGTTTTTATCATTTTTGTCCGTTTTTTCTATATTTTTAATTTTTTCTATCGACTTATTTTCTTCACCTTTACTTATATAAGGTATTTCATCAGCTTTTTTATTATTTTTCGAAAAATATCCATACGTAAGAACTGAAAGCAATAAAATCACACTAAAAAAACTAACTATTCTTCTTTTCCTTCTTTTTTTATAACTATTATAATACATTTGACTCTCTCCTTATCTTTAGTATTTGACAATTTACTTATCAAATACAAATATAGAAACTTTTACTAAAATCATCTAGTATTCTAGCCATTTTAAATTTTTTTATACAAAAAAATGAGATAGAACTAAAATCTATCTCGACTTTTTAAACAATTAATTTTTTTTCTAAAACAATTTCATTTTAAAGAAATTATTGACAATTATTGTCGTTTTTAGTAGAATAATAATTGAAATATGTCTAACACTACTAATCATTGAACCTTTTTAGGTTCTATCTTTTTATAAGTAAACATTTATTCAAACAAAAAGCCTACAACTGCTAATTATGCAATTGCAGGCTTTTTTTACTTATTTTCTTTTTTGCTCTTTCAAATTCAATCGTTTGATTGATAGCTTCCAAATATACTTTGAATTCCTTAATACTTCCTGTAAAAATTAATATTTTCTGCATTTTATCCTCCTTTTAAAGTTAATACTTATCATCATCTATGACAATTTATATGTTCTTTATCTCAATTTTATTCTTGTCTATTTTTTACTTACAAAACAAAAATTATTTAAATATACTATAAAAACTCTGATGCTTAACTGCCACCAGAGCTTTATTTTATATCATGTAATTATTAACTTTTTATAAAACCGTTGACTTATATCTATAAAAACCTTATAGAAAGCAACGCATACCTATAAATCTTTATAGATTTATAAATCTTATCCGATACTTCTATTATGAGGCTATAA